>CAYYSC010000114.1:0-8647 GCA_964474065.1 uncultured Rhodospirillales bacterium
AACCACGTCGTAAACCCGGAACTAAGTCGAAAGCACCAACGGATCCCGTCAAGAAGAGCATGATGCGAAAGCGCCGCAATCGCAAGTTCTCAGCCGATCATTTTTCAACCTTAGAGAGATTCCTCATGATCGGCGAACAGCTTGTCGTTATGCGCATCTCGGTCGCCTGGATATGAAGCCGATGACCCCACCCTCGCATTTAATCGGCTTCTTGCCCCTTGCGCCCCTCCATCAGGATGCGGCAGAGTTTCATAGCAACAAGCAAGAGGGGCCTCGCATCCGGCGCGCTGTCGGGGAAAAGCATGGTCCAAACCGGAGGAAATGCCATGAAATGGATGCTGCGCGCAGGCGCCGTGGCGGCGCTGACGGCCTCGTTTTTCCTTGCCCTACCCGCACAAGCCGAGAGCCAAGTGACGGCTGCCATTGGGATCGACGTCACCAGCACCGACCCACACAAAATTTCGGGCGGTGGCGAATATCTTTTCTTTTCTAATGTTTTCGAGGGCCTCTATGGCCATGACCTGAAAGGGGATTTGGCGCCCCAACTCGCCACCAGCTATGAGGCGAGCGCGGATGGCCTCGTCTATACCTTCAAGCTCCGCGAGGGGGTAAAATTCCACAACGGTGAGGACTTTGGCGCCGACGACGTACGCTTCAGCTGGCAGCGCTCCAACGATCCGGAAATCAAGAACCCACGCGCCAGCATCGTGACCAAGAAAATTGAGGACGTGGTCATTGTGGATGACCATACGGTGGCATTCCATCTACCCGAACCGAACGCTTCCATGATCGAGAACCTCGGCGAGTTCTTCATGATCGTCCCCAAGGACCACATCGAAGAGGTCGGGAACGATCACTTTTCCAAAAATCCGGTCGGCACCGGGCCCTACAAGTTCCTCGGCCGCTCGATCAACGAGAAAATCGAACTCGCCGCTCATGAGCAGCACTGGGGCCGGGTTCCCGGTGTCGATAGGCTGACCCTGCGGATTGTCCCCGATGCCCAGACACGGATCGCCATGATCCGGACGGGTGAAGCTGATATCGCCTTGAATGTGCCGCCACACCAAGCAAAACAGGTGGGTGCAGACCCAAATATCGATATCGTGGTTAATCCCAGTTTCCAGAATTACTTCATCAATATCAATATGTTGCCGGAAGACAGCCCTTTCCGCGATGCACGGGTGCGCCAGGCGCTGAATTATGCGGTAGACAAGAAAACACTGATCGACCGTGTCATGTTTGGCTACGCCACGCAGTCGACCGCCCCCTGCAACCGGAACGTGATCGGCTGCGACATCGACCGCGAGCCCTATCCATACGATCCGGAAAAGGCTAAGGCACTGCTAGAAGAAGCCGGCTTCGATTTCTCTAAGACCTACAACACCTTCGGCCTCGCCCCTGGCCGCGCACCGCAGAGCAAGGAAGTGGCGGAGGCGACGATGTTCTACCTGAACCAAGTGGGCATCAAAACTTCGGTCGAGTTCCTCGAATACGGCGCCTGGCTCGCGCGGTTGCGCGGCAAGGACCCGGAATTCGCGCTGTTTTGGCAGAACTGGACCGATTACAACGCCGACCCGATGGGTCGCCTTCCCCGCGGCATTACCAAAGGCGGCACCTATTCCTGGTCAGACTTGCCAGAAGTTGACCAGTTAATCGCCAAGGCCGACGCCATCACGGATCCAGATGCGCGGCGGGAGCATCTGAACAAGATCTTCACCATGCTCTACGACGATCCGCCATGGATCATCCTGTGGACGACGGACGAGGTGCATGCCAAGCGAACCAATATCGATTGGCAGCCGAGAGCAAACGTCTCCTGGCCTGTCTTCTGGAAGCTCTCAAAGAACTGAGCCCGCCCTCACTCTCTGGCCGGCCTATGCCGTCCGGTTCCCCATTCCGCCGCCGTGGCCCGAACCGCGGCGGCCTTTGAGAGGCGCTCCGACGCATGTTCACTTATATCATGCGCCGCCTCGGCCAGACGATTGTGACCGCACTGTTCGTCAGTGTGATCGTCTTCAGTCTGGCCCGGCTTACCGGCGACCCGACCATCCTGATCGTGCCGACCGAGGCGACGGAGGAGGACATTCAGTTCTTCCGTCAACAGCTCGGCCTCGACCGCCCCCTTTACGCACAGTACTGGAGCTTTCTTACCAACGTCCTGCAAGGTGACATGGGCATTTCGTTCCGTTACCGGGAACCGGCTCTGGACTTGGTCTTGAGCCGCCTGCCGGCGACCCTCGAACTCGCCGTTATCTCCATGCTACTGGCCACCTTGATTGCCGTGCCGATTGGAGTTCTCGCGGCCGTCAAGCGCGGCAGCATGATCGACACCGGTACACGCTGGTTCGCCACTATCGGCCAATCAACGCCGACCTTTTGGCTCGGATTAATGCTGATCCTTGTGTTTTCGGTCGATTTGGGACTATTCCCCACGTCCGGGCGAGGCACAATTTGGCACTTGGTTCTGCCCGCAATCACGCTTGGCTGGTACTCAGCCGCTGCCATCGCTCGGCTGACCCGCTCCAGCATGCTCGAGGTGATGGAGAGCGATTTTGTCAAGTTCGAGCGCCTGTCTGGCCTGCCGGAGCGGGTAATCGTCCTGCGGCATGCCCTTCGCAACGCCGCCATTCCAATCATCACCTACATGGCGCTGCAATTCGGTGTGCTGCTCTCGGGCGCGGTCGTGACGGAGCGCGTATTTGCCTGGCCCGGCATCGGTCAGACCGTCGTCGCCGCCATCAGCATGCGCGACTATCCGGTGATCCAGGCGGCGGTCATGGTCACCGCCATTCTGTTTCTGCTGCTCAATCTACTGGTCGACCTGCTCTATAGCTGGCTCGATCCACGCATCCGTTACTAGGGAGCGACCACAGCGATGGATAGCACCGGTCCGCAAGCTCAGGTGATCGTCCGGCGCAAGCCTCTGGTCAGGCGCGTCAGCGATGCTGTGGAGGGGCTCCCCATATTCGCCTCCATCCTGGTGGCGCTTTTCCTGATCGCAGCCCTGTTCGCCCCGTGGGTGGCGCCCCACGACCCCGGCCAAGCGAATTTCCTGTTCGCGCTCGCTCCCCCGGCTTGGGAGGAAGGTGGCAGCCTCAGCTATCTTCTGGGCGGCGACAATCTCGGCCGCGACGTCCTCTCGCGTCTGATCTACGGGGCTCGTCTCTCGCTGATCGTGTCATTGTTTGCCATTGTTTTCGCCGGCGGCGTCGGCGTGTTCCTCGGTCTGATCGCGGGCTATGCCGGTGGCGCTATCGACAGCGTGATCATGCGCGTCGTCGATGCTTTCCTTGCAATGCCGTTCATCCTGATGGCCCTCGGCTTCGTCGCAGCCCTCGGCACCAGTGTCACCAACATCATCATCGTTATGGCGATTACCAACTGGGCCCGGTACGCGCGCCTGGTGCGTGGCGAGGTGCTAAGTGTGCGCGCTCGCGACTTTGTCGCCCTTGCCAGGGTGGCAGGACAGCCACGGTGGCGGATCGGCGTCCGGCATATTCTACCTAACGTCGCGAACAGCATCATCGTGTTGGCCACCCTTGATCTCGGCCGGGTGATAATTTTGGAGGCCTCCCTCTCGTTTCTGGGACTGGGCGTCCAACCGCCGAATATTTCGTGGGGGCTGATGTTGGCTGATGGCCGGTCTTACATGTCCGTCGCCTGGTGGATGACGGTCATGCCTGGGTTGGCGATTCTGTTTACCGTCCTCAGTCTCAACATCTTCGGCGACTGGTTGCGGGACCGGCTTGACCCGCGCCAGACGCAGGACTGAGAGGAAGAAAGTCATGGGGCCGATGCTTGAACTCCGGGACTTGACAGTCTCCTTTCGGACCAAACGGGGTACGTTGCCGGCTGTGGATGGCGTCTCGTTCACGCTGGCGCCGGGAGAGATCGTTGGCATTGTCGGCGAGTCCGGCTGTGGAAAGTCGACGCTATGCACCGCGATTACGGGCCTGCTGCCGAGCAATGCGCAGGTCGGCGGCGAGATCCTTTTCCATGGTGACGACCTTTTGCAGAAGTCCGCGCGGGAAATGCGCTCTCTGCGCGGCCGCGACATGACCATGGTGCTCCAAAATCCGATGACCGCTCTCGATCCGGTCTTCTCGGTCGGCGGACAATTGAGAGAGATCCTCCGGTATAATGCGGACATGCCCCAGGCAGAACGGCAAGAGCGCGCCCTGCAGATGCTGCAGCGGGTCCATATCCCGGAAGCCCGGCGGCGGTTGGAGAATTACCCCCACCAAATGAGCGGCGGCATGAAACAACGCGTGCTCACTGCCATGGCAACCTCTTTGAACCCAACATTGCTGCTGGCGGACGAACCAACGACGGCTCTCGATGTAACCATCCAGGAGCAGATCCTGCGGCTGCTCGCGGAGATACGGGACTCGCTCGGCACCGGCATTATCCTGGTAACCCACGATTTGGGCGTTGTGCGCCGCCTGTGCGACCGCGTGGTGATTATGTACGCCGGCCGCGCTGTCGAGACGGGCCGGACCGAAGAGATCTTCGCAGCGCCACAACATCCTTACACCGAAGCCCTACTCGCATCCATCCCACGCATCGGCGACGACCGGGATAGGCTGACGGCCATTCAGGGCCAGATTCCCGATCTGCGGCATCTGCCGCCCGGCTGCGTTTTTGCCCCTCGCTGCCCAAAGATGATGCCGCGCTGCCAGGAGACCTACCCACCGCTCTTTGAGAACACGAACGGCTGGGCGCGTTGCTGGCAACATGCCGAAGAGGAAGCTGTTCTATGAGGGAGCCAGATGCGCCTCCGATGGTCGAAGCGCGGAACTTGGTCAAACATTTTCCACTGCCCCGCCGCCGGCTGTTCGAGCCACGCAGCATCGTCCACGCGGTTGATGGTGTGAGCTTCCATGTAAACCAAGGCGAGACCTTCGGCTTGGTCGGTGAGTCGGGTTGTGGCAAGACCACCGTCGGCAAGCTATTGCTTTATCTGGAGCCTTTGACGGACGGGAATCTCAATATCGCCGGGCATGAGATCGCCGATCTCTCTGAAAGCCAGGAACGTGCGTTCCGCCGGGACGTGCAGGCCGTCTTTCAGGACCCCTACGGTTCCCTGAACCCGCGCCACAAGGTGCTGGAGGTCATTGGCGAGCCGCTGCAGGTGCAAGAGCACCTATCTGGCAGGGCCATCCGTGACCGAGTGCGGGAACTGCTTGCCCTTGTCGGTCTGCCTGCCGGAGCAGAGGATCTGTATCCCCACGAATTCTCTGGCGGGCAGCGTCAACGCATCGCCATCGCCCGTGCCATTTCCGTGCGGCCACGCTTCATCGTTCTCGACGAGGCGGTATCTGCCCTGGATGTCTCCATTCGCGCCCAGGTGCTGAATCTGCTGCGCGATTTGCAGGACGAGTTCGACCTGACCTACCTGTTCATCGCCCATGACTTGGCGGTGGTCGAATTCATGAGCGACCGGATAGCGGTGATGTATCTCGGCAAGATCGTCGAAACCGGCAAGGCCCAGGACATTTACCGGAACGCGCGCCACCCCTATACGCAGGCCCTTTTGCGTGCGGCCATGTCTACTACCCGGCCCGGCAACGCCAATGACGGACTGTCCATTGAAGGCGAGGTGCCGAGCCCCATCAATCCACCAAGCGGCTGCCGGTTTCGTACCCGCTGCCCCTTTGCCAAGCCTAGATGCAACGAGGAAGAACCGTTCCTTGCTGACCTTAGCGCGAGTCATGCGGTCGCGTGCCACTTCCACGAAGAAATCGCCGCCCGATAAACGGAGCACCGGCACGCGGAAAGTATAGTTCAGAACCCCAGCGATTTACCCGCAGATCTGACCATCACACTTCGGGACTATACACAAAACCTGAGAGCGTGTTTTAGAAGGGATTCCGAGGAGGCAGTTCACTGGGGCGCCCACCGATAGTCGCCCCTGAAAAGCGCGGTTCAGCGCCGGACCTCAACCTGTTGGCAGCGGCGGTGCAGTATTCGTTTGCACAGTGCGCTTCCCGTCGATGCGATACTCCTGGCGGGTCATCGAAGTGCGACCAAATCGATTTGCCTTTCGACGCCGGCAACCTGCTGGTGCCGCAGGTGCTCATAGGCTTGTGCTGCGGCAAGCCCCTGGCTACGGGCACGCTCGAGGGTCAATGCCGTGGCGAGCGCTGGTCGATCAACGACCTTGCAATGCTTCTCCAGTTTCGCCGCCAGGTTCACCGCATCACCGATAACCGTGAACTCCATGCGGCTCTCGTCGCCGGCAACACCGAAAAGAACGGGCCCGGCTGTGACTGCTGCGCCCAACCCAAGCGGCGCCTCGCCGCGGCCGGCGCGCTCGGCGTTCCAGCTTTGCGCGGCCGTCATGACGGCCCCCAGCGCCAACAGCGCGTCCGCCGCATAGCTTTCGCTCGGCCGCGCTGCGCCGAACGTCGCCATGATGCCATCTCCGAGATACTTGTCGATGGACCCACCATGGCCTTGGATCACAGGAACCATGCGGCGGTGGTACTCCGAGAGCAGCGCTATGGTTTCGGATGGCTCCAGCCTCGCCGCAAGGCTCGTAAAATTGCGGAGGTCGAGCACCAAAACTGCCGCCTCGCGCCGAACCGCGTCGCCCGGTTTGAGATCCCATTCTGCGCTGCGGATCTCGCCGGCTACTTCAGGTGCCAAGAAGCGCGAAAATTCACTTGCCGCATGCGTCTCGGTCGCGGCCCGGATCAACAGGCGGCGCGCACGAACGATGGCGATGGCGAGCACCGCAGTCGTGGCCGCAAAAGATAGCAGCTTGTCGACTTCGGCCCCGATCAGGATGGAACTTGACGTCATGTATTCGGCGAAGCTCCGGGTGATCTGCATTTCGCCTGTCTGCAGCACCGCATAGACGACCAGAACAGACCAGCCTGCGACGGCGGCAAATCCCGCGAGCACCACGTAGGAGGCCTCGAAGCGCATGGTGCGAAGCGCTATAAAGATAAACACGTAAAGAAGCGTCGGCGCCTTGAGATAAATCGTCGGGGGCTGCTGATACTGGAGGTGGAAGGTCCAGATCGTAACCATCAGAACCGCGATATCGACCAGTACTGAGGTGCTGAGAAAAAACGGCGTCAGGCGGCTCTTGAGCGTCAGCCAAAGGCGGAGGCCGGTGAACAGAGCATAGGCCGCAAGCGTAAAGGGCACCGGCTCGAACGGAGCGCTGGCGGGAAAGGCCATCGGACTCAGTTGGTAGAAGGCGCCAAAGAGAGCGATGCACCCAAACTGAACGAGGCAGACAAGGATCTCGCTTGAACGCTGGTCCGCGGCGATGGCGCGGCGAACCCGCTTCGGCTGTCGCCCCGGCGGACGCTGACCAAAGACAAACTGGTCCATCCGCTGGACGAGTTGGCGGACGGAGACCGCTCTACGAAACAGCACCCCCGTTGCTTGGGCCAATATGTGCATCATTATGGGCATCATGGAGCTCCGCATAGACGCGATCAGGTCAGGCGCTGAGATCGGCAAATTCCATTGCACCCGACGTTTGGCGCGTCCGATGCGCCACCGCCTGCAACAGGTGCTGAACCGCCCGCCAGCGTCCTCCCGGCGAATAGTTGAGATGGGAAGGAGACCGCTTCACACGAAACGCAAGCGGAGCAGCTGAACGGTACCTCAGACCATTCAGAAAGTCGGATCAATTTCCGAAATCCGAAGGGGGTCGCAAGCGGGGCAGGTGCAAGCTGCTGGTGGCGCCGGACGGAACGCCCGAACGGGCGCGCCGCCCTAACTGGATAACACACTGGTGAAGGCGCCGGCCCGGGCACAGCGCTGGCAGCGGATGTTGGAGACGGGCGCCACGCCAGCCTGGCCGAGCAGTGGGGCCTCCGGCCGGACAGGACCAACCCGCGCAAACGCATCAAGAAGTAGCCGGAGCAAAAGCGCGAGCGTTTCCTGAGCGCGCCCGAGTTCCGTCGCGTCGGCGAGGTTCTGCGTGAGATGGAGTTCAAGGGCGTCGAGCTTCCCTCGGCGATCGTGGCCGGGAGGCTGCTGATCCTGACCGGGTGCCGTCTGAACGAAATCATGACGCTCAAATGGGCGTATGTCGATTTCACGGACAAGGTGCCGCGCATTCCCGACTCCAAGGCCGTTCATCTCGGCCAGCCGGCGGTCGAGCTTCTGAAGGTCGCGGGGCGGATCGAGGATAGCCCTTGGGTCGTCACCGGGGCACTTTGGAAGGGAATTGCCTGAGCGATCTGCAGCCATTCTGGCAGAGAGTTCGAGCCCGGGCCGGCTTGAAGGACGCTCGGATCCACGATCTCCGGCACACCTTCGCCTCGACCGCAATGGCCGCCGGCCAGGGGCTGCCCCATGATCGGAAAGCTGCTCGGCCACACTCCGGGACTAAACAGCTAGGACGACTTGCGGCGGGGGCAGTGGTGATCGGCGCGCTAATCGCCACGCTCGCAGGATCGGCATGCGCGCCCACGGCCTTCCGCTATGACGTCACGGCCCCCGTGATCTTTCTGGTCCTGCTCGCCCTGCGCCACTCAGGCGAGCGCGCCAGCCGGCTGGCCGAACGGCTCGAGACCATGGAGAAAACCCATGACGCCCAACAACGGATGCTCGAGGCGGCGGCGCGCCGTCCTCGTTCTCGCGACGATCTGGCTGAGCGGCTGCGCCACGGGCGCTTCTGACG
>CAYYSC010000115.1:0-8607 GCA_964474065.1 uncultured Rhodospirillales bacterium
AATGACGACGACGCCGTCGTTGTCCGCCACGATCCAGTCGCCGGGGATGACCGCCACGCCGCCGCAGCCGATCGGCACGTTCAGGTCGCCGTCTGACAGGCTGGCGACGGAAGCGGGCGCCGCCGCGCCGGGGCACCAGACCGGCAGCTGGCTTGCCTTCACGCCGTCCGCGTCGCGCACGCAGGCGTCGCTCACCAGCCCGGCCACTCCCCGGATTTTCAGCCGCGTCGCCAGAATGTCCCCAATGGCGGCGCCGTCGGCGCGGCGAAGGCAATCCACGACGAGAATGTGGCCCGGCGGGCATTCCTCGATGGCCCGGCGCTGGGCAAGGTCGGTGCGCTTCAGCACGTCCGGCCCGCTCAGGTCCTCCCGGCCGGGGATGAAGCGGAGCGTGTAGGCCGGCCCGGCAATGCGCTCCTGCCCGTCCGCCAGCGGCATCGGCCCGACCATCCAAACCTGCCGGATGCCACGCTTCAGCAGCTGCATGGTCAGTGTAGCGGTCGAGATTTGCCGGAATGTCGCGGCGAGTTCGTCCTGATTCATGTGATCCTTCCCCGAGGCAGCGAACGTAGGTAGAAGTAGCGGTAGCAGAACGATCAATTAGATACCAAGGAGCCGCCCCATGGATATGGCTTTTAATGCCGAAGACGAAGCCTGGCGCCAGGAAGTCCGTACCTTCATGCGCGAGAACCTGCCGCCCTCCGTGGCGCACAAGGTGCATAACGGCTTTGCCGTGACGCGCGAAGAAATCATGGACTGGCACCGGAAGCTGTACGAGAAACGCTGGGTCGCGCCGAACTGGCCGGCTGAATGGGGCGGCCCGGACCCAGCCTGGACCGTGACACAGAAATACATCTACGACGAGGAAGCCTCGCTGGCCGGTGCGCCGCGGCTGATCCTGTTCGGCATCACCATGTGCGGCCCGGTGCTGATGCGCTACGGCACGGAGGAGCAGAAGAAAGAGTTCCTGCCGAAGATCGTCTCCGGCGAACGCACCTTCTGCCAGGGCTATTCCGAGCCGGGGTCGGGCTCCGATCTCGCCAGCCTGAAAATGCGGGCGGAGCGCGACGGCGACGACTTCGTTCTGAACGGCCAGAAGATCTGGACGACCTCCGCCCATATGGCAGACTGGATTTTTTGCCTGGTGCGCACCTCGAACACCGGCAAGCGCCAGGAAGGCATCACCTTCATCCTGGTCGACATGAACACGCCGGGCGTCGAGGTGAAGCCGCTGATCACCATCGAGGGCACCCGCGAGGTGAACGAGGTGTTCTTCACGGACGTTCGCGTCCCCGCCACGAACGTGATCGGTGAGGTGGACGATGGCTGGAGCGTCGCCAAATACCTGCTTGGCCATGAGCGGATGGGCGGCGGTGCGCTTGGCGGCCTGAAGAAGTCGCTGGAGCAGTTGAAAAGGATTGCGCGCGAAGAGCCGGACGAGGCGGACGGCAAGCTGATTGACGATCCCGCCTTTGGCAGCAAGGTCTCCGAAGTGGAGATCGAACTGATGACGCTGGAAATGCAGATGCTTCGCCTGCTCTCCAAGATGAGTGCCGATGCCGAGATGGGGCTTGAAGCGTCCATGATCAAAATCCGCCGCTCGGAAATCATCCAGCGCCTAGCGGAACTGAAGATGGAAGCCGTTGGCTACTATGCCAATCCTTTCGTGCTTGGTGCGCTGGAGCAGGGTTGGAACGAAGAGCCGATTGGCGGCGCGGATTACATCAACGCGCTAGCGGCCCAGTATTTCAACAACCGGAAGCAATCGATTTTCGCCGGATCGAACGAGATCCAGCACAACATCATCGCGAAGCGGATGCTCGGACTTTAGGTCCGGCGCATACGCTTCTGACGAAATTTCCCAAAGCCCCGGAGTCCAGTGCGCCGGGGCTTTTTTCTGGGTCACTGCTCCACGACCTCGAAGATCAGAAAGAGGTTTTGCTGTTCGCCAAGAGCATTGAAGTTGTTGTCGGCCGCCATCACGAGCGTGCGGCTGCCGTTTCGCAATCGCCGGCCCCAGGATAGAGCCTCCATATTATCCATCCGGATACCGTCGAATTCCGGCGGCAACTCCAAGATGACCTCACGCGGCATCGGCCGGATTTCTATCCCGGCCAGGCTGGGCCGGCCGCCGATATCCTCCGCCCCCTCGAAGCTGGTCAGGACAAGGCGGATCGTGTTGCCCACCCCGAGCACGAAGGAGCGTTCCAGCGCCAGGAACTTGCCGCCGCCAACCGCTAGCAGCTCGGCCAGACCGTTGCCCTTGTATCGCGCCGCCTTGCCGGGCCCGCGGTCGACAGGTATCGGCGGAACCTGGTAGGCGTACTGGCCCTGCAAGGCTCCGTCCAGCGCTGCCAGCCTGCTGACCCGCACCACACCCCTGTGATCCAGTGTCGGAGGCGGGCCGTCCTGGACGAGCGGCGTTTCATTGGCCACCACCAGAATTTCTCCCTCAGCGGACAAAGCGAGGGCTTCGAACAGCCCGTTGCTGCGGCCACCCTCATTCTGGCTTGGCGCATAATTGTAGATTTCCGGGTGCGGGATTGCCCGCAGATAGCCGCCGTCTGCTGCCATCTTTCGGATAAAGGGCTGGCTCACGTCTCCCTGCTTCGGAACGACGCCTTCACTGCTCCAGTAGAGGCCGCCCGCCGGCGCCAGCCTGATCGCCTCGGGGTCCACCCGAACCGTGGCGGTTGGGAACGAGCTGCCGTTTTCGGCGCGCAAGAGATGCTGGCCGACAACTACCAGGCCCAGCGCTTCATAGGAGGTGTATTGAATGTCGAGTTCGTAATAGCGCGGCGGCCCGAACTTGCCACCGCGCGCGTCGGAAATGGCGACGAATCGGTCGGCGGTCAGATCGTAATCAAGGCCGGAAATTCCGCCAAACGGAAAGCCATCAATTTTGGTTTCGGCAGGCACGACAAGATGGTCGATGAGCCGGAACTCCATGGACGCGGAATAAACGGCCCACGGCGCCATACTGGCCGCCAATATCGTCAAACATAAGCGCCACATTTCTTCTCTCTCTCCCTCTATTCACGGTTCGGCAATCTGGCCGCGGCAAGGAAATCACTGCCGTAGAGCACGTGTAAAAGACCGCGGTGGCCACAAACGATCTCTTGAGCCGCCGCCGCAAACATGATTGACACGTAGCATGCGGTGCAGACCGGTTTTGCATCCACCGCAACGCGACGGGTGTGTCCGATCGCGTGCACGGAATGCTGGCAAGCATCCCTGTTCAATCAAGGAGGAAATATGCGTTTCAACAAAGCAATGAAGGGAATGGCGATTGCCGCCGTTGCCGCCTTCACAATTTCCGCCATCGGTGAAGCGGAGGCCCGCACCCGGTTGAAGATCCATTCTGCGTATGGACGTAGCGTCTTCGTCATCGGACCGGGCCCCTATCACGTGGCCGAGGCGATGGAAAAGATGTCCGGCGGTGAAGTCCGCATGCAGATTTACGAGCCTGGCGCGCTGGTACCGGGTACAAAATACTACGATCCGGTGTCCTCCGGCTCCATCGACGGTGCCTGGGGCACGCCGGGCTTCAACGTCCACAAGAACTTCGCTTATGCCTTCTTCGCGTCGGTTCCGTTCGGCCCGCGCGGCGGCGAGTACCTGGCTTGGATGCGTCATGGCGGCGGACAGGAACTGGCCGAGGAGATGTACAGCCGCGACAATATCAAGTTCTTCGTTTGCAATATCATTCCGCCGGAAAGCTCCGGCTGGTTCCGCGAGCCGATCGAATCCGTGGAGGACCTGCAAGGCCTGAAGATGCGTTTCTTTGGCCTGGGTGCGAAGGTCATGGAGAAATTCGGCGTCTCCACGCAGTTGCTGGCGGGCGGCGACATCTATCCGGCGCTGGAACTGGGATCGATCGATGCCACCGAGTTCTCCATGCCCGCGATCGACCGCGACCTGGGCTTCTACCAGATCGCCAAGCACAACTATTTCCCCGGCTGGCACCAGCAGTCCACCATCGGTGAACTGCTGGTCAACATGGACAAGTACAACGCTCTGTCCGAGCCCCATCAGGCGATGCTGGACCAGGCTTGCCAAGCGCAAACGTTGCGCGGCTTTGCCGAAGGTGAAGCCGGCCAGGCGGAAGCCATGAAGTTCCATCAGGAAAAGGGGGTCACGATTCACCGGTGGAGCGACGAGACGCTGGCGGAATTCGAGGAGGCTTGGCTCGAAGTGATCGAGGAAGAAATCGAGGCGAGCGAGGATGCCCAGCGAATCTGGCAGTCCTACTCCGAGTTCCGCGATACGTACGCCATCTGGCGTGAGCACGGCTACCTGGACTGAGCCGGCATCTTAAAAAGGGCCGGCGTTGTGCTTGCGACGTCGGCCCTATTCCATTGCAGGGGCGCCGCGCTCACGATTAAGCTGTTATCTGCCAGTCGCAAGTCACTCGTCCGGTTCCGGACACGGCTCAATCTATTTGAACCCCGCGCTCGACGGGGCCATGAACAAGGGTGGAAGCGTTTATGCGTCAAATGCTCGATATCGCGGACACGATCGAAAAGGTTCCGCAGTTTTTCGGCCGGCTCGGGGCCTGGCTAATCATTCCCCTGATCGGTGTGATCATGTTCGACGTGATGACGCGAATCATGTTCGGCGGGGTCATCCAGCAATGGATCCAGACGACGGAGATGTACCAGTACGTCTCTCCGACGAAGCTGCAGGAATGGGAATGGCACCTGCACGCCGCGCTGTTCATGCTGGCGATCGGCTTTTCCTACACCATGAACGCCCATGTCCGGGTCGACGTGCTGCGGGAGAAAGCGAACAATCGCACCCAGGCCTGGATCGAGTTGATCGGGATCGTGGTGTTCCTGCTGCCCTATTGCATCGTTATCGGGATTCTATCCTGGGACTTCATCGCCCGGGCATACATTTCCGGCGAAGTGTCGGCAGCGATGACGGGTCTGAGTCAGCGGTGGCTTATCAAATCGTTCATGTTGATCTCGCTGATCCTTGTCGGACTTGCAGGGGTCGCTACCCTGTTGCGGCAGGTGGTATACCTGTTCGGGCCGGAGCATCTGCGCGGCGACGTCAAAATGAACATGCTCAGCTCCGCTATCGCCGAACACTTGCCGCAGCTTGAGGATAAGGACGTTTTCGGCCCCGGTCACACCCTGGAAGACGACTTGGCCCATGCCGACGAGGAAGTCGGCGACGAGTCCCATCCTGAAATCAAATACTAACGACCGGACAACTGGGAGGAAAATACGTCGATGTTCTATTGGGAAGACTACCTGCCGGTAGTCATGTTCCTGGGGCTTGCCCTGGGGCTTTTCTCCGGCATTCCGGTCGCTTTTGTCGTCGGGGGCGTGGGGCTGATCTTCGGCTTCATCGGCTGGTACTTTGACATGTTCATGCTGATGGAGTTCTTCAATGTTCCCGTCCGCATCTGGGGCGGGGCGGCGGAGAACTTGGTGCTCGTTGCCGTGCCGTGCTTTATCTTCATGGGCACAATGCTGGAACGCTCGGGTGTCGCCAACGATTTGCTGGAAATCCTCGACGTCCTGTTAAAGCGCGTACCGGGTGGCCTCGCCATGTCGGTAACGCTGATGGGCACGATCATGGCAGCCACCACCGGCATTATCGGCGCGTCCGTCGTCATGATGACCCTGATGGCGCTGCCGACGATGCTGCGGGCCGGCTACGCCAAGAGCCTGGCAACAGGAACTATCGCAGCCTCCGCAACGCTCGGCATCCTGATCCCCCCAAGCATCATGCTCGTGATCATGGCCGACTTGCTGGCGATTTCGGTCGGCAATCTGTTCCTGGGCGCCGTCTTTCCGGGTTTGATCCTGTCCGGCCTTTACTTGGTCTATATTTTGAGTATCGCCTCCGTAAAGCCAAGCCTCGCGCCGCGCGTTGAGGACGACTCGCTCATTCAGGCCAGGGACTCGGTAGGAGTCATGATCCTGAAAGGCTTCGTGCCGCCGGTTTTCCTGATCGGCTTGGTGCTGGGATCGATCTTCGCCGGGTGGACGACACCGACGGAAGCGGCCGGGTTCGGCGCGGTTGGCGCGATCTTGCTGACCATTTTCAACGGCCGCATGTCGTGGAGTGTCTTGCGGGAAGTGACCGAGCGGACCGCCCTTATCGTTGGTATGATCTTCTTTATCTTCATGGGCGCGACGACGTTCTCTTACGTGTTCCGCTCTCTTGGCGGCGAGGAGATCATCATCCACGGTATTGAAGCCCTGGGCTTTGGCTCCTGGGGGATTTTAATTGTGCTGATGGCCACGATCTTCATCCTGGGCTTCTTCTTCGACTTCCTGGAGATCACCCTGATCATCCTGCCGGTATTCGCGCCGGTGGTAGAGCTTCTGGACTTCGGGGCTCACGTGGAAGGCCGGGACGTGATCTACTGGTTCGCGCTGCTGGTGGCGGTGAATCTGCAAACCTCGTTCCTGACGCCACCATTCGGGTTCGCGCTATTCTATATGAAAGGGGTCGCGCCCGGTTCAGTGAAAATTCAGGACATCTACGGAGGCATCATTCCGTTTGTGGCGCTGCAGGTCATTGGGTTGTCCATCGTCATTGCCTTCCCGAACATCGCCTTGTGGCTGCCGAACACGTTGCTGGATTAGGGGCTTAGGGAGTAGGCTCCGGGGACGTTTTACCGCTCCCCGGAGGCCGATCCCGATGGACCTGCGTTTTAGCCCCGAAGAACAAGCCTTCCGCGCCGAGATCCGGGCGTGGACGGCAGAGAATCTTCCCGCCGATATCAAAGACAAGGTCGATCGCGGCATCGAACTGACCCGCGATGATTTCGAGCGATGGATGGGGATTCTCTCCTCGGCCGGCTGGATCGCGCCGAACTGGGACAAGAAAGACGGCGGGCCCGGCTTCTCCCTGGCTGAAAAGTACATTTTCGAGGAGGAGCTGTTCATGGGCGGTGCGCCCCGCACCGTCCACTTCGGTACCCGCATGGTCGGGCCGGTGCTGCTGGCCTACGGCACGCCGGAACAGAAAAGGCGGTACCTGCCGAAGATCCTGACCAGCGAGGAAATCTGGTGCCAGGGCTACAGCGAGCCGGGGAGCGGCTCTGACCTTGCCTCGCTAAAGACCGGCGCTGTGCGGGATGGCGATCATTATGTGGTCAACGGTACGAAAATCTGGACCAGCTACGCCCACTGTGCCGACCGCATGTTTGCGCTGGTGCGGACGGACAACTCCGGAAAAAAGCAGGAGGGCATCACTTGTCTGCTGATCGACCTGAATGCACCGGGCATCACCATCCAGCCCATTCTGACGCTGGATGGCCGCCATACCTTTAACCAGGAATTCTTCGATAATGTGCGCGTGCCGGTGGAAGACCGCATCGGAGAAGAGGGTGAAGGCTGGGCCATCGCCAAATACCTACTCGGGCATGAGCGCTCAAACGCCAGCTATGTCTCGATCAACAAGCGCAATTTGGCCAAGTTGAAACAGATTGCCGCCGATCAGATGGTCGATGGCAAGCCCCTGGCAGAGAACGAGGAATTCAAGCGGCTGATTGCGGAAGCGGAAATCGATCTGGAGACGCTTTCCATCAGCTCGCTCCGGCAGCTCGCCAACGCCTCCGCCGACAAGCCGGTCGGGCCTGAGGCGAGCGTTCTGAAGATGCGGACGGGGGATGTGTTCCAGCGGATCCACGAACTGATGATGGAGGCAGGCGGTTACAGCGCGCATCCATTCGTGCCGGAGGCAGTTCGTGACGGCTGGAACGAGGAGCCCGTCGGCCCGGATTACCTGTTTCGTATGGCCCCCGATTATTTTGAGAGCCGTGCGATGTCGATCGCAGGCGGCAGCCACGAGGTGCAGAAGAACATCATCGCAAAGGCGGTACTGGGGCTGTAGTTGAGCCGCAAGCGCCCGCGGGAGTCCGTTGCGCAGGATGGTTGAAAACGAAGGTTGTAGGTTTTGCCGGCGCGCCAGGCATTCGCTGGTGCCACGACCAGTGATTATGGCATGAAGTCGCAGTGCGTTTCGCCTGTCGCTGCAACCGCTCGCCGTGCGCCGCAGTAAGCTCGCAGCCGTCATAAACATTTAAGCGTTTCAAACGTTTGCACTTGTGCAGGGTGCGGAACTGCCGCGCAGTTACGACTGTTTGTTACCTTGAACGGTTTTGTTCTTCATGATAGCTGTCATTCATTCGTCCCAGCGAACAACAAACGTCAGCAGAGCAAAAAGCGGGTCAGAGGGCTAACTTATGGGCGAAGCGAGGGCCTCGGCGAACGTGGTTCCCACGAATCGACAAAGCCAAGCAAACTTTCAATACTCGTCTGCAATCGTTCCCGGAATTGTTCTGGCTTCGGATTTTCTTGCAATCGTTATTGCGGGCGCGCTTTCCTATTTCTGGTTTGTTGAATATAGTATCTATACGCTGGAATATTATGTTTTCGCCGTATCTTTTGTTGTTTTTGTGTCGATTATTTTGCTGGACCGTGCGCAGCTTTACGAAACCAGCATTATCATGGGACCGATTTGGCGCTCAGATGGGATCTTGGTGGCGCTTGCCACCGCCTTCCTCTTCCTTCTTTCCATCGCCTTTTCGTTCAAGGCCACGGAGGTTTTTGCGCGAGCATGGGTTCTATCCTTTTTTGTGAC
>CAYYSC010000116.1:0-8503 GCA_964474065.1 uncultured Rhodospirillales bacterium
CAGATGTCGCCGCTCTACGTGTTCCAGCGGGCGCTGCTCACGTCTGCCTGCAACATCACCGGATTGCCTGCCGCCGCGGTATGCAACGGCTTCTCGGAGGATCGCCTGCCGGTCGGCATGCAGATCATCGGCCGCCCCTTCGACGAGGCCACCGTGCTGCGGGCAGCCGATGCCTATGAAAACGCCACGGCTTGGCGGAACATGCGCCCGCCGCTCTAACGAGAAGCGTTGGGATCTCTCCCAGTGTCGGCACAATCTCGGTTACGCCGACACTGGACCTCCGCAAGCGGGTAGGTGCGCCTTCTTTTTCGTCCGGCATTCGCACGAGTGCGCCATGGCAAAGCGCTCTGATCGTAAAAACGAGGTTTCCAGTCCGTCGGGGAAGTCGCACACTTGTACCAATACGCCCTCGTCCGAAGGGCGTTCCAAATCTCGGAGCCAATCATGACAGTAAGGTATAAGGACTCCCGTGCCGCTGCTTTTGTAACGACCGCGGCAGCGATCATTGCCCTTTCCTCTGGCGCGATGGCGCAAAATGTTTCGGCCAACACCAGCTACATCAACAACCTGAATTACGACCTGAAACGACTTTTGACCGTCGACCTGCGTCCTTCCTCGCAACCCCTGAACGACCCGAGGACAGAAAAAGACGGCGCCGTCATCGCCTGCACCAAGAAGCAGCATGATGTTACCAGCAACCTCGACTCCAACGCCCTGCTCGATCCCAGCCAAGGGGTCATTTATACAGGGGCGGTCGTAAAGTTGGACGGAGACCTCGTTGAAGGGCGCCCCACGCCATACAGTCTGGCACGCGGACCGATCAACATTCGCCTGCAGTTGCCCGGCATCGGTGCGGCCGGCAACATCACGGTTGCCAATCCAAACAACATCAATGTGCCCGCAGCTATCGATAACGCTATCGAGGATTGGTTTGCTGGACCAAACGACGAAGGGTACTCGCCAGTCGTGCAGGCGTATTCCGAGGCGCGCAAGGCCTACAATCAGTCGCAAATTGGCGTTGAACTGGGCTTCGGGGCCCAATGGGCCAAGAACTCCGTAACCGGCAGCCTGAACGTCCACTCGACGACCACCAGCACGACCACCTACCAAGTGTTCAAGCAGGTCTACTATTCGGTCATTTTACAGGAGCCAGGCGACGCCGGCAGTGTTTTCGCGGATTCTGTCCGCCTTAACGCCAGCAATATGCCGTCCACCCACCCGCCAGGCTTTGTGCGCAGCGTGGATTATGGGCGTCTTATCGTCGTGCAGATGAGCACCAATGAACAGCTGCTGAAACAAGACGCTGAGGCAGCGATGAGCTATGTGACTTCTGGCGGTGTCACCGTTTCCGGCAATTTGAAGCAAAAATACGAGAACATCGCCAAGAACTCGACATTCAAGGTGTTCGCGATCGGCGGCGGAATCACCAGCTCGCCGGAGTTGGTCGACCTTTTTGCGGGCGACGCCACCAAGGTCAAAGACGTGATTGCGGGCGGTTTGGAATTCTCGAAAGCCAATCCCGGCGTGCCGATCCAATACGTTGTGGTCGACCTGAAGAGCCGGCGGGTCGCGGCCATGGAGTCGAATACCTCCTATGTCGACCAAAGCTGCCAGACGCTCGCCAACCGCAGCGTCAAGATGATGCATCGCGGCGTGTATGTCGCAAAATTCACCGCATCCTGGCAGGAATGGTCCCAACAACAGAACAAGTTCATTGGCCGGAGCTGGGATAGCGGCAAGAAAACTAACCCCTGGGATCACACCCTCTATTTTGATGGAGACGCGAAAAGCTTCATCTTCAAGGGTATCAACGACACCGGCCTTGTGTGGGACAAGCATCGGACGGTGGAGTGGCGCTTCCCCGCACTTGACGGCAACAAGTGTCTGAAGATTACCGGCACCACGCTCAATATGGGCAAGACGACCTGTTGATCGATGTTCTGCGCGGTGCCGATGGATGGGGTGAAGGTGAGCGGACCGGCGTGATCGCTGGCGCCACCTTCCTCACCGAGGGTGCGGAGATCACTGATAAATCGCCCGTGGCTGAAATGCCGGACGGGGTTTTCGCCGCTCGCAATACTTTCCGCCAATGGCCGCCCAACGCCCAGATTGACCACGACGACGCGCTGGACTGACCGGCAGGGCGGGTATGATGTGTGGAGCGATCAGATCCCGATGGATAGAGTGATGGCGCAAGTGGACGTTTCTGCTGACCAGTGAGGGAGACGACAATGAAACGGAATGGATTGTCCCGCCGGGCGATCACCGCCTTCGCCGCTGGCTTCGCCATGTTGTTCGCCGGGCTACCCGCGATCTCCAGCGCCGGCGGGCCGGAAATGCAAGTGTTCAAGTCACCCTGGTGCGGCTGCTGCACCGCATGGGTGGAGCACATGCGCCAAGCCGGCTTCGACGTCAACGTCACCGATATGGAGGACCTGTCCCCGGCCAAGACCCATTACGGCATAGCGGATGACCTGCAATCCTGCCATACGGCCATAGTGGACGGATATGCGATCGAAGGCCATGTGCCCGCGGCGGACGTCAAACGATTGCTCTCCGAACGGCCTGAGGGCGCAGGGCTTTCGGTGCCTGGAATGCCCATCGGCTCACCCGGCATGGAGCACGGTAATCGAAGCGAGCCCTACGAGGTGATTCTGTTCGACCGGAGCGGCGGTCGCTCAATCTTCGCCCGCCACTGAAGCTCCGGGGAGAGCCCTGGAAAAAGCGCCATGCCGGAAACGCTTTTCTTCGACAAGGCTGGCTCGATGATAGAAATCAATGAGCAACCAAACGCGGCCATCGCCGATCGCAAAACCGCTCTTTCCGCGGGAGGAGGACAGTATGTCAGCATATCCCGTCCCTGCGCCTGAACCAGCCTATGCGCTTGCCCCCTTCGGTAGGAAGGAGTGGAAGCAGGTCCGCGCCATCCTTGCGGAGGGCCTGGCGACCGGAGTGGCCGCATTCCGGCTGACACCGCCGCTCTGGCGAGATTGGGACGCGAGCCATCTGGACATTGGGCGGATTGCCGCCCGCGCACCCGATGGTCGCATGCTCGGCTGGGCCGCCCTCTCCCCCGTTCCTGACACGTGAGGCGCAGCCGGAGTCGCTGAGGTCAGCGTCTACGTCGCACAATCGGCTCGTGGCCAAGGTATCGGGGCCGCCTTGCTGAAGCGCTTGGCTGCCATCTCGGAGGAAGCAGGCTATTGGACCCTCCAATCCCAGATCATGGCTGTCAACGCCGGAAGTCTGGCACTGCATCGCAAGTGCGGGTTTCGAGAGGTCGGCTGCCGAGAGCGCTACGGCCATCTGAATGGCGTCTGGCACGATCTCGTCCTGTTCGAGCGCCGCAGCCTGCGCGCCGGCGGACCCGGCTTGCCCACCCGTTCGTGCGATTGATCGCGATGAAGGCAGCGCTCACATGAGCCGTTAGTTGCCTCATTAGGAGAACACCATGAGCTATCTGTTCGTCGTAAACGATCCTCCTTACGGCACCGAGCGATTGTACAATGCCCTGCGCCTCGCGCACGCCCTGCGCAGACGCAACGACGGTTCAGAAATTACGGTATTCCTGATGGCCGATGCAGTCGCCGGCGCCCGGAAAGGGCAGAAGACCCCGGATGGTTACTATAATGCTGAACGCATGCTAAAGCGCGTCCTGACAGGCGGGGGCCGCGTGCTGCTCTGCGGCACCTGCATGGACGCGCGGGGCATCAGCGAGGATGATATCATAGATGGCGCCGCCCGCAGCACGATGGACGAGTTGGCTGAGGCGACGGCAAGCGTCGACAAGGTGCTGATATTCTGAACCGGCCGATGGCTGAGGGCCGCTGCGCCCCTGTTGAGGGTCCATCATCCCCCTTGGCTCCGCTCAATCACTTGTTTTGATAGGAGCATTTCCGTGTCCGCTTCCGAGCACGACCGCATACGGCATTGGCAGGATGTCTGGAGCCGCAAGCCGCCCGAGACGACGAGCTGGTACCAGCACGAGCCCGAAATGTCGCTGACGCTGATCGAGGCGAGCGGCCTCGACCGTCAGCGCCCGGTGATCGACGTGGGCGGCGGCGCGGCGCCGCTCGTCGACCGGTTGCTTGACCGCGGCTTTACGGATCTTACCGTCCTTGACATCGCGGCAGAGGGACTGAAGCGCGCACAGTCAAGGCTCGGCGACCTGCAGGAGCGTGTCGACTGGATCGTCGCTGACGTCACGGCGTGGAAGCCGGAACGCCGCTACGCACTCTGGCACGACCGGGCGGTTTTCCACTTCCTGACCGAGCGACAGGAGCAGCGCGCCTACGGACAGGTTCTCGCGAGCGCCCTCGCCCGGGACGGCCAAGCGGTGATCGCGACCTTCGCGGCCGACGGCCCGGAGAAGTGTTCCGGCCTGCCGGTGCAGCGGCATGACCCCCACTCACTCCTCGCCGCCCTGGGAGATGGCTTCCTCCTGCTTGAGACGCGCCGCGAGACACACCTGACACCCGGGGGCGCAGAGCAGCGGTTTCTGTGGTGCCGGCTGGGACGCGATTAGGTTCGGTCAAAGATGCTCGGGTAAGCCCTGCATCCGGTCCGAACCCGGCTTCCCTTGGACTGACGGCACGCTCCCGGTTAATCTCCATCCCGACGATGCGCCATCATCGCAGCCAACAAGCCTTTCACTGGGAGCCGATCCATGCCGCAAACCATGTTCGAGAAGATCTGGGATCGCCACGTGGTGGAGGCGCGGCCGGACGGACAGTGCCTGCTCTATGTGGACCGGCACCTGTTGCATGAAGGCTCGTTTCATGGCTTCGGCTACCTCAGCGACAGAGGCATGCCGGTCCGGCGGCCGGGGCAGACCTTTGCGGTGGCGGACCATTACGTGCCCACCACCTCCCGCTGCATCGAAGATATCGCGGACGAGACCGCGCGCGGGCTGGTGGCGCGGCTGGAGAGCAATGCCGCCGCCTATGGCGTCACCCATTTCGGCCTGGATCATGAGGCGCAGGGCATCGTCCATGTGATCGGCCCGGAGCAGGGACTGACCCTGCCCGGCCTGCTGATCGTCTGCGGCGACAGCCACACCGCGACGCATGGCGCGCTCGGCGCCTACGCTTTCGGCATCGGCGCGAGCGAGGTGAGCCATGTGCTCGCCACCCAGACGCTCTGGCAGATGAAGCCGAAGACCATGCGCATCGGCGTCGACGGCGAGCGCCCGGCAGGCGTTACCGGCAAGGACGTGATTCTGGCGATCATCGCCGAAATTTCCGCCGCCGGCGCCACTGGCCACGCGGTGGAATTCGCAGGCTCGCTGATCCAGGCGCTCTCCATGGAGGAGCGCATGACCGTCTGTAACATGACGATCGAGGCGGGCGGGCGCACCGGCATGATCGCGGCGGACGAAAAGACTTTCGCCTACATCAAGGGCCGCCGCTACGCACCCCAGGGCGACGACTGGGAAAAGGCTCTCGCAGACTGGCGCTCGCTGCCGAGCGATCCGGGCGCGACTTACAATACGGATGTGGCGCTGGACGGCACCATGTTGCAGCCCATGATGACCTGGGGCACCAGCCCGGAGCAGGCGGCGCCGATTTCCGGCGCCGTGCCCGATCCGGGGGACGCGCCGAACGCCGAAAAGGCGGAGGAATGGCAAGGCGCGCTCGAATACATCGCCCTCCGGCCAGGGCAGAAATTCCAGGAGGTGCCAGTGGACCGGGTATTCATTGGTTCCTGCACCAACAGCCGCATCGAGGACCTGCGTGCCGCCGCAACCATTGCCAAAGGGCGGAAGGTGCAGGTGAAGCAGGCCATGATCTCCCCCGGCTCCCTGCTGGTGAAGCGCCAGGCGGAGGCGGAGGGGCTGGACCGCATCTTCCGGGAGGCGGGATTCGAATGGCGGGAGAGCGGCTGCTCCATGTGCGTCGGCATCAACGGCGACACCATCCCGGCGGGCGAACGCTCCGCCTCCACCAGCAACCGCAATTTCTGGGGACGCCAGGGACCGGGCGCCCGCACGCACTTGGTCTCGCCCGCCTCCGCCGCTGCGGCCGCCGTCACCGGCCGGTTCGCCGACCCCCGCGACTTCGCCTGAAGGAGCAACACCGATGCCCCAGACACCCCTCATCCAGCTTTCCGCCGTCGGCGTACCGCTCGATCTCGCCAACGTGGATACCGATCAGCTGATCCCGGCGCGGTTCCTGAAATATCCGCGGGACGAAAAGTACCGGACCTATCTATTCCATGACCTGCGGCTGAAGCCGGACGGCGCGGACAATCCGAATTTCGTTCTGAACAATGAGCCCTATCGGTCCAACGGGCGAATCCTGGTCGCCGACCGCAATTTCGGCTGCGGCTCCTCGCGCGAGAGTGCGGTCTATGTGCTGCAGGACTGGGGATTCCGCGCCGTGATCGCGCCGAGCTTCGGCGACATTTTCTTCAACAACAGCTTTAAGAACGGTTTCCTGCCGGTGCGCCTGCCGCCGGAGGTCTGCGCCAAGCTGCGCCGGGACCTGCATGACGATCCGGGCGCAGAAATCAAGATCGACGTGGAGGCCCAGACCATCACCGGGCCGGACAATGTTCTCCACCCTTTTGAGATCGACGAGTTCCGCAAATACTGCCTGATGCGCGGCCTGGACGACATCGATTTCACGCTGGAGCACACCGCCCAGATTGACGCGTTCGAGCGGAAGAACCGCCCGGACTGGCTCGGCCATAACGCTTGACCAAGATCAAGGCGCGTGCACGGATAATGCGTCAGCATGATTACCGACCGTTACGGAAAGGGTATCCTTCATGACCAGCCACACAGAGTTGAAAGCCCGTCTGGAGCAACGCCTCAACGAACTTGCCTCTCATCTCGAACAGCTGGAGGATCAGCTACGCCGGCCGGTCAGCAAATCTTTCGACGAACAACCGCTTGAACGGGAATCGGACGAGGTCCTGGAAGACCTGGAAGAAGTCCACATTGCAGAGATGGCGGCGACCCGCGGGGCGCTCGCACGGCTGGAGGAAGGCACGTACGGCATCTGTATCTCGTGCGGGAAGAACATCGCACCTGCGCGGCTGGAGGCCATGCCCACAGCGGCCCTCTGTATCGAATGCGCCAATGAACAGGAGCAGCAGCGCTGACCGCGCGCCATGACCAAGCTCTACGTCGACGCCGACGCCTGCCCGGTGAAGGACGAGGCAATACGGGTGGCGGAACGGCACCGGGTGCCGGTTTCCATGGTTTCGAACGGTGGCATCCGGCCGAACCCCCACCCGCTCGTCTCCACGGTCATCGTGCCGGAAGGGCCGGACGCGGCGGACAAGTGGATTGCAGACCGGATCGGCCCCGGCGACATCTGCATCACCGGCGACGTACCGCTCGCCGCGCGCTGTATCGAGGCCGGCGCGAAGGCGATCCAGCCCAATGGCGAGCTTTTTACCGCTACGAATATGGGCCAGCGTCTGGCCATGCGCGATCTGATGGCCGACATCCGCGCCGCCAACCCCTTGGCGGCAGGCGGGAAGGGTCGCACGTTCTCAAAAGCCGACCGCTCGCGTTTCCTAGACAAGCTGGAAACGTTGGTCCGCGAGGCAAAGCGCACGAGCGGCGGTAGCGCCGCCTAGCGGCCGGGCAGTGGCACCCTTACATACTCGCCCCAGCCGTGCTCTTTGTCCTCGGCCCGCACTTGCACCTTGCGAACACCTCTCGGAATGGACACCGCGCGCAGGGAGCGCGTGAACGGCTGCTCCTCGACGTGAGGATGAAGCAGCACCCGCTCTCCATACGCCGTTTCGCCGTCCAGCGACTGCACCTCCCAACGCTGGGCGTAATGCTCCCATCCGGTGTCCGCGTGCTGGACTGTCACGTGAAAGTCGAAGCCTCCAGCTTGGCTTTCGGCCACTTCGACGTTGAGGACGACCGCTTCGCCGGCAATCACCGGCGCCGTCAACCATCCGGCCCCCCATAAAGCGGCCCCAAACCAAAGCGCGCGGATCACTCGCATTGCTGCCACCTCGAATCAGAATAGCCTAAGAGATACCCCTTGTTATCGATCGAAGCCAGACCGTCTTGGCTGGATCCATCGGTAGCCCGGATATTTTGGAAGTTGTGAATGGCCGATCTCTTCTCCAACGCCGCCAAAGCAGACTATACCGCAGCGGATATCGAGGTTCTGGAGGGACTTGAACCCGTCCGACGCCGCCCCGGCATGTATATCGGCGGCACGGATGAGGCCGGGTTGCACCACCTTGCGACCGAGGTCATCGACAACGCCATGGACGAAGCGGTCGCCGGTCATGCCGGTTCGATCGAGATCGAACTGGATGCGGAAGGCGCGCTGACCGTGCGAGACAACGGCCGCGGCATCCCGGTCGACCCGCACCCGAAATTCCCCGAGAAGTCGGCGCTGGAGGTAATCCTGACCACGCTGCACTCCGGCGGCAAATTCAGTTCCAAGGCCTACGCCACCTCCGGCGGTCTGCACGGTGTGGGAATCTCGGTGGTCAACGCGCTAAGCGAGTGGCTGCTCATAGCGGTCGC
>CAYYSC010000117.1:0-8453 GCA_964474065.1 uncultured Rhodospirillales bacterium
ATCCAGGCATCCGGCGCGGCGGGCACGACCATGGACATGACGCCTTTCGGCTGCTTGCCGCCGTGATGGTCCCGGAACCAGGCGGCGCTCGCCGCCTTCGGCCACCAGCCGAGACCGGAAATGGTAATCATCTTCTGGCTTTCCTCGTGCCAGACCATGATCGGCGCGACGCCCGCGACGCCGACCAGATCGCTCTGCAGCACGCCCAGGGCGATGCCGCCGCAGACCCCGGCGTCGATGGCGTTGCCGCCCGCTTCCAAAACGCCAAGCGCGGCGGCGCTGGCAAGATAATGGCCGGCGGAGACCGCGTAGCGGCTTGCGTGGATGTCTGGGCGCAGGGTGGCCATGGCGGGCATTCCTTCCGAGGGGCTTGCAGTTCAAGACAGTGTGCCGCAAGAAGCGTAGACAATGAAGCTATCCGATTTTGATTTCGACCTGCCCGAGCACCTGATCGCTCAACATCCGGCCGACCCGCGGGATTCGGCGCGCCTGCTGCATGTGCCGCCGGTGGGTGCTTTCTCTGACTTAAGTGTCCAGGATTTGCCCAGCCTTTTGCAGCCGGGTGATGTGCTCGTGGTGAACGACACCCGGGTCATCCCGGCCCGTCTGACCGGCCGGCGGGGCGAGGCCAAGGTTGAGGTGACGTTGCACAAGCAACTCGGCCCCTCACGCTGGGCGGCGTTCGCCAAACCGGCGCGGCGGCTCCGCCCGGGCGATGCGATCCGGTTTGCCGACGACTTCGCCGCCACCGTCGACAGCCGCGAGGGCGGCGAGGTGGCACTGTGGTTCGATGGCGACGACGTTTACGTGGCCGCAGGCCTCGCCAAATACGGCGTCATGCCCCTGCCGCCCTATATCAAGCGCCCGCAGGAAGGCGAGTCGGCGGACCGCGAGGATTATCAGACGGTGTTCGCCGCCCGCGACGGCGCGGTGGCCGCTCCGACGGCATCCTTGCATTTCACGCCAGCCCTGGTGGATGCCATCAAGCACCGAGGCGTCGACATTGTTGCGGTTACCCTGCACGTGGGCGCCGGCACTTTCCTTCCGGTCACCGTGGAGGACGTGTCCAAACATCACATGCATGCCGAATGGGGCCAGGTGACGGCGAACGCTGCCGACCGGATCAACGACCGGAAGGGCCGGCTGGTCGCCGCCGGTACGACCGCGCTGCGGCTGGTCGAGAGCGCTGCGGCGGAGGATGGAACCTTGAGCGAATGGGCGGGCGATACAGACCTGTTCATCCTGCCCGGCTACCGCTTCAAAGCGGTGGAGGCGTTGTTGACCAACTTCCACCTGCCGCGCTCGACTTTGTTCATGCTGGTGAGCGCTTTCTGTGGGCGGGAACGGATGCAGGCAGCCTACGCCCACGCCGTCGCGCAAGAATACCGCTTCTTCTCCTATGGCGACGCGAGCTTTCTGGAAGCGCCCAGCGACTGACTTGTTATTGCTCCTCTTTCGCCTGCTGGTAGTGTTCCCAACTCATCAGAAGCACGCCGACGAAAGCGAGGCCAAAGCCGAGCACGTGCAACCACCGGAAGGCTTCGTCGAGCAAAAGGTAGGAGAGGAGCAAGGCGCTGACCGGCATTACGACCATGAAACCCGCGGCCAGGTGGCCAGGAACGCGCGTCACGCCAGAATACCAAAGCATCGATCCGAGCGCCATCGTGCCCACGCCCCACCAGGCTAAACCCAGCCAATCCCGCCATGTCAGGTCCCCGAACGATAGCGACGCGAAGCCGGTGACAATCCAGGGAAGCATCATCGCACCCGCCAGCAGCGCGGACAGGGTTGTGAGTTTCAAGGGAGTCATGTCCTCCGTGGCGGCCTTGCCCATCAGGGTGTAGCAGGCCTCGCAACAGATCGCTGCGAACGCCAGGAGGGAACCGAGCCAGATATTGCTGCCGTTGCCCTCATCGCCGGACGTGATCTGCATGGTCAGCACCCCGGCGACGCCAACAGCCAGTGCCAGGATCTTCCGCTGCGTCATGCGTTCACCGAGGAACAGCACTGCGCCGGTCGCAGTCACGGCTGGAGTAAGACTCATGATGAGGCTGCCGAGGACGCCGCTGACCATCTGCATGCCGTAAAGTAGGAAGGCGCTGAAACCGACATTGCCGAGAAGAGCGACGCCGAGAACCAGCAGCCAGTCTTTCCGCTTCAGCCGGAAGAGACCCTCGGTGATGGCTAACGCAAATGGCAGCAGGACGAAGCCCGCGAGCAGTACCCTGACGCCGGCGGCGGCCATAATCGGGAAGTCGCCGCCAACCAGCTTGCTGACCGGCGTTGCGCTGCCGAACACCGCTATGCCGGTGAACAGAAAGACGTAGGGAAGCAATTTCATCGCGTACGATCGCTGCTGAAGCCGGCTAATCGGACCGTCGGAAGATCTGGGTTCTCAAGCTCTCCATTGCAGAACAAATTCCAGCGGTTATTGATCTGAATGAGTCGGTCTGTCGGACCTCATGTTTTCTAGAGCGCAGTGCTAATGCCCTTTTCCTATTCCCTTTTGTCGATCGCCGGTGCCGCGCGTCGCGGACGCATCCAGACGGCGCATGGCAGCATTGAGACGCCGGCGTTCATGCCAGTCGGCACTGCAGCGACAGTAAAGGCCATGCGGCCGGAGGACGTGCGCAGCACGGGGGCGGAGATTATCCTTGGCAATACTTATCATTTGATGCTGCGCCCGACGGCGGAACGGATCGCGCGTCTCGGCGGCCTGCGCCGGTTTATGAACTGGCCCGGGCCGATCCTTACCGACTCGGGCGGCTTTCAGGTCATGAGCCTGACAGATCTGCGCAAGATCACGGAAGAAGGCGTGCGCTTCCGTTCCCACATCGACGGCAGCTATCACGACCTGTCGCCGGAGCGGTCGATCCAGATCCAGCACTTGCTGGATACGACCATCACCATGGCCTTCGATGAATGCACACCGTATCCCGCTACGCACAGCCAAGCGGCGGATTCCATGCGCCTCTCCATGCGTTGGGCGAAGCGCTCGAAGGAAGCCTTCTTGCAGCGAGAGGGCTACGGCCTGTTCGGAATCGTCCAGGGCAGCATTTTCCCCGACCTGCGCGAAGAGTCCGCGGATGCGCTCAAGCAGATCGGCTTTGACGGCTATGCCATCGGTGGCCTTGCGGTAGGGGAGGGCCAGGAACAGATGTTCGCGACCCTGGATGTGACTGCGCCACATCTGCCGCAGGACAGGCCGCGCTACCTGATGGGCGTCGGCAAGCCGGCCGACATTGTCGGTGCCGTTGCCCGGGGCGTGGACATGTTCGACTGTGTGATGCCCACCCGTTCCGGCCGCACCGCCCAGGCGTTCACGCGGGAGGGCGAGTTGAACCTGCGCAACGCCCGGTTCGCGGACGACCCTGCCCCGCTGGATGCCGGGTGCTCCTGCCCGGCCTGCACCGGCTATTCCCGCGCCTACCTTCGCCACTTGGTGAAGGCGGAGGAGATCTTGGGCGCGATGCTGCTGACTTGGCACAATCTGCAATACTATCAGGATCTGGTGGCCGCCCTGCGCCGCGCGATTGAAGCCGGCGACCGCCTGCAAGGCGATCCGCGAACGATTGTTGCCGGGCTGCTGCCGCCCTCCGGAATCCGAAGCGGACGAAGCTCGGTATGACGGCTTTTAACTCCTCGGGTGGCTCCACCGCACCTTCGAGACGCTGACCCGGGCGGCGGGCGCCGGTCCAGTGACAGGGCCGTTCGCCATACTGTCCACGGTGCATGTGTTGCTGATGCATCCGGCGGCGGCAAAGCAGGCCGCCCTCATCGGCTTGGTCACCCCGCTTGCCTGGAAGGTGGATGGCCGGTTGCTTGCGCCGTTTCTTCTGCGCATTCTGGCTTCAGCAAAACGGAGGATCAGCCCATGCCTATCCGCATCACCGGTATGATTGGCGTGACGCCGCCAGCGGACGAGAACACGGTCCACATCATCACCGGCGGCATCTCGAAAGAGTATACCCGCGATTTCGCACGGGCGCACGACGAAGCCGGCTTTGATTGGGCGCTGGTCGGCTATTCCTCCCGTTCGGCGGAAGGGGTGACCGTCGCAGGCTATTGCGCCGCCCATACCGAGCGCCTCGGCTACCTGATTGCGCACCGGCCCGGCTTCGTAGCGCCGACGCTGGCCGCGCGGAAGTTCGCGACGTTCGATAACTTCTGGGACGGCAGGCTCGGCCTGCACATCATCACCGGCGCCAGCGACGCGGAGATGGCGCAGGATGGCGATTTCTCCGACAAGGCGACGCGCTACCGCCGCTCCGGCGAGTATGTGGCTGTCATGCGCAAGGAGTGGGCCGGCGTGCCGTTCGATTTCGACGGCGAATTCTACAAGGTACGCGATAGCGCTTCGGATGTGGTTCCCTACCAGAAGCCAACGCCGCCGGTGCTGTTCGGCGGTTCTTCCGAGGAGGCGCTGGAGATGGGGGCGGAACACTGCGACATCTTCGCGATCTTCGGCGAGCCGCGGGTGCTGGTGGCCGAGCGCATCGCCGACTTCCGCGCCCGCTGCGCGAAGTACGAGCGTCCGTTCGGCAAAGAGCCGGGCTTCAATATCTCCCTCCGCCCGATCATCGCGGAGACAGAGGGCGCGGCCTGGGACAAGGCCCGCCGCATTCTGGCAGGGGTCCGAGCGCAACTCGGCGGCCGGAACCTGCCATCCGCCAGCGCCTCCGCCGACCGCATGCTGGCGGTGGCGGCCGAGGGGGAGGTGCATGACGAGCGGCTCTGGATGGCCATCGCCGAGGCGATGGGCGCGCGCGGCAACACCTCCTGCCTGGTGGGCACACCGGAGCAGGTGGCGGAAAGCTGCCTGGAATACTACAAGATCGGGGTCGAGGGCATCCTGCTGCGCGGCTTCGATCCGCTGAACGACGCGCTCCAGTTCGGCCGCGAACTCATTCCGCGCATCCGCGAAGGCGCCGCCGCCATCGATGCCGAGGGCGGCCAGGCGAGGGCGGCGGAGTAGGAAACTAGCCCAGCACGGCGCCTGCCAGCAGACCGAAACCGATGGCCCCCGCGAACGCGCTGCCGATGTAGAGGAAGAATACAGGGGGCCGCGCCAGCGCCCAGACGGCGATGCCGGCTGGAATGCAGGTGATGCCGCCGGCGACGAGGAACGCCATGCCCGCGCCGGCGGTCATGCCCTGCTGCATCAAGCCGTCGATCAGCGGCAAGGCGGCGTAGCCGTTCAGGTAGGCGGGAATGCCGACCACGGCGGCAAGCGGCACCGCGAACCAGCTCTCGCCGCCCAATACGCCCGCCACCATCTCCTGCGGCACATAGGCGACCATCATGGCTTCGAGAGCGAAGGCGAGTGCCAGCCACTGGCCGAGGAACAGCAGGTTCGACCAAGCGTTTTTGGTGAATGTCTCGCGCCGCTTGCCTTCCTCCCAGAATCGCCAGGCGACCTCCTGGTTCGGGGTGCGCACGCTGGAGGCGCCGCAGCCGCCGTTGCCGACGCCGTCCCGCAGGGGATTGGCGAGCACGCCGCTGCGGCCGAGGGCCATAGTCAGATAGCCGCCGGCCATACCGATCCCAGCCGCCGCGATGGTCTTGGCTAGCGCGAACTCCCAGCCAATGATTCCGGCGGTCATCGCGAACATGGTCGGGTCCATGAGCGGCGAAGCGAGCCAGAATGCCATGACCGCCGAAAGAGGCACGCCCATGGCGAGCAGTGCGGCGATAATCGGAATGACCCCGCAGGAGCAGAAGGGGGAGAGCGCCCCGAAAGCGGCTGCCACCAGCACCATTGTCCGCTCTCGGCCAACAAAGGCGCGGGCGATCAGCGCATCGGCGCCGCTGGCCTTGCTGTAGGCGGCGAAGGCAATGGCGAGCAGCAGGAAGGGCGCCGTGGAAGCAAACGAGCCCGCCACGCTCTCGATTCGGGCGGGCAGGGCGCCGGCATCGATCAGCGCTTGCAGCGCCAGGACCAGGATCAGGCCTAGCCAGCCGTGACCGATGCCTTTCAGGCGTATGCCCACTTGGTTCAGGGCGGGAGCGAAACTGGTCATGGCTTTGTCCTCCTAGAAGGATCGAACATTAGGGCCAAAAAAACTACTTAGCTGCCTGCCGCCGCGCGGCGGCAGGCTCCAGATGGCAATGGTCAGCGAGGCTGCAGCATTCCGCCATCAGGAAGTCCACGAGCGCATGCACGGAAGCAAACGAGACGGCGCTATAGTTCTGGCGCCCCTGCTTCGTCTGCGTGATCAGCCCGCAGCGCGCCAGCGTCGCCAGGTGGTGAGACAGGGTCGAAGCGGGCACGCCTGTTCGCTCCTGAATCTCACCAAACGGCATGCCCGGCTCGCCCGCTTTTACCAGCAGGCGAAACACATCCAGCCGGGTCGGCTGACCCAACGCTTCAAGGCAGGAGGCGGCAGTTGTACTTTCCATAAACGGCAAAATGCCAAGGTGGCATTACTTTGTCAACGATATTTCTAGAAAGATAGAAATGTTCTGAATTCCGTCAGGTCACGCAATTAACCAGCCGAGCAGGGCATAGCGGCCGGTTTTGGCGATCGTCACCAGGACCAGGAACAGCCAGAACGGTGTCCGTAGCACGCCCGCAACGATGGTGATCGGATCGGCGAAAGGCGCCCAGCTCAGCAGCAGGGTCCAGACGCCATATTTCAGATACCATTGCCGCGCCCGCTCCAATTGTCGCGGCGTGGCGGGGAACCAGCGCTTATCCTTCCAGTGTTCGACGAACAGGCCCATCCCGTAATTGACGACGGAACCGAGGGTGTTGCCCACGCTGGCGACGGTCACGATCAACCAGAGGGGGCTGACTTTTTCCAGCACCAGCGCGCCGAACACCAGTTCCGATTGGAAGGGCAAAATCGTTGCCGCGCCGAACGCCGCGAGAAAAAGGCTTCCGAGGGCGGCGAGTTCGCCGAAGCTCATGGTTTGCCTGGCTCGCTCAGCCGGCGACCAGTGGCTCCAGGGCGGCGCGGATCGTGGGAGGGATGGGTGTCGGTTTGTTGTCGGCGCGGGTCACGTAGACGTGAACGAATTGGCCATGGGCGGCCAGTTCTTCCTCGCCTTTCACGAAGATCCCGATCTCGTAGCGCACACTGGATGTGCCCAGCCTGCCGACCCGCAAGCCGGCCTCGACCACGCCGGGAAAGCTGATGGGCCGGTGATAGCGGCAAAGACTCTCGATCACCAAGCCGACGACCGGTGAGTTCGCCGGGTCCAGGCCGCCCTGGCGGATAATGAAGTCCGTAACCACCGTGTCCATGTAGCCGTAATAGACCATATTATTGACGTGGCCGTAACGGTCCATGTCGTTCCAGCGCATCTGGATCGGCAGGAAATGGCCGTAGTCGGCACGCGTCGGCAGGGGCTCGGACATGCATCGCTCTCCCAGCGGTCGTTGATCGCGGAAAAGAGAGGGCCGCGCGAAGCGGCCCAAGTCAACAGGGAGGCGTCAAAGAAGCATCGAATGGATCCGTCTCATCCGACGGATGCCAGCATGATCGCCTTTCCTTAACACAAACCTAAAAAGCAGCCGCCGGGCAAAGCCGTCTGTGGCTTGGCAGGCAGGCTAGCCTTTGCCTCCCGGCGGCGGCTCTGCTAGAGGCTTGTCCAACGCTTTCGCGATTGACCGGCTGCCGATGCTCTATGCTTTGCCGTTTCCTTCGATCGATCCCGTGGCGATCGATCTGGGCTTCTTCGCCGTGCGCTGGTATGCGCTGGCCTATATTGCTGGGCTGCTGCTCGGCTGGTGGTATCTGGTATGGCTGGCCAAACAGCCACCAAGAACCATGGAGCGGGGCGACGCCGACGATCTGCTGGTGTGGATCGCACTTGCCGTCATTCTGGGCGGCCGCCTTGGGTATGTGGTCTTCTACAAGCCCGGTTATTACCTGGAGAATCCCGTCGAAATCCTGCAGCTCTGGCAGGGCGGCATGGCGTTTCATGGCGGGCTGCTTGGCGTCCTGATCGCGACGTATCTCTTTTCGCGCCAACGGAACCTCAATCCATTCCGGGTCGGCGATCTGCTTTGCTGCGCTGCCCCAATCGGGCTGTTCCTGGGCCGGATCGCCAACTTCATTAACGCGGAGTTGTATGGCCGGGTGACGGACTCGCCGCTTGGCATGGTGTTTCCGGGTGCCGGACCGCTGCCCCGCCATCCGAGCCAGCTTTACGAGGCGTTCCTGGAAGGCCTAGTGCTGTTCGTGGTGATGTTCCTGCTGTTCCGGCAGGAGAGCATCCGGCGCAAGCCCGGCTTGCTCGTCGGCTGTTTCCTAATCGGTTACGGTGTCGCGCGAACCATCGCCGAAATCTTTCGCGAACCGGACATGCATCTGGGATTCATCGTCGGGCCCGTGACGATGGGGCAGTTGCTTTCCATCCCCATGGTCATCCTCGGGATCGTCGTCGTTCTGATCGCCTCCCGCCGGCCGCCGGTGCCCGCCCAATGAGCCGGGAAGGTAGTGCCGTCG
>CAYYSC010000118.1:0-8399 GCA_964474065.1 uncultured Rhodospirillales bacterium
TGGAAGCTGCGGGGATTGCCGCGCGGGTCGTCTCCATGCCGTGCATGGAATTGTTCGCCCGATTGGACGAAGAAGCCCAGCGCGCCATCCTGCCCGGGGATTGTCCGGTGCTGGCGGTAGAAGCGGCAATTGGCCAAGGTTGGGAACGCTGGACCGGAGCGCCTGACCGGTTTATCGGTATGGTTACCTTTGGAGCTTCGGCGCCGTATCAGCAGTTGTATAATCGTTTCGGCATTACTGCCGAAGCCGTTGCCGCTCGTGCGAAAGCGCTGGTGCACGGCTAAGGGGGCGCCGAGCCCGCTTTTTCACTCTATCAGGACTGGAGGACTAGCATGGCAGTCAGGGTGGCAATTAACGGTTTCGGCCGGATCGGGCGCATGGTTTTCCGCGCCGCCATGGAATCGCGCCGCACCGATCTGGAATTTGTGGCGATCAACGACCTTGGATCGCCGGAAATCAACGCTCATCTGCTGAAGTATGACTCCGTCCATGGCCGATTGGACCAGGAGGTGGCCGTTGATGGCGACACGATCCGCGTCGGCGACCGGTCGGTCAAGGTCTGCGCAGAGAGGGACCCGACCCAGCTGCCCTGGGGCGACATGAATGTCGACGTGGTGATGGAGTGCACTGGCATCTTCACCAAGCGAGAGCAGGCTGCCATGCATCTGGAAGCCGGCGCGAAGAAAGTGCTGGTCTCCGCCCCGGCGACCGGCGCGGATCTGACCGTCGTGTACGGCGTGAACCATGACAAGATCACGGCCGACCACAAGGTCATTTCAAACGCTTCCTGCACCACGAACTGCCTCGCTCCGGTGGCGCACGTGCTGAACCGCGCGGTCGGGATCGAGTGCGGCTATATGACGACGATCCACGCCTACACCGGCGACCAGAAGTTGCATGATACGCTGCATAGCGACATGCGCCGCGCGCGCGCCGGCGCGCTCTCGCTGATCCCGACGTCCACCGGCGCGGCCCGGGCGGTGGGGGAGGTTCTGCCCGAACTTAAGGGCAAGTTGGACGGCACTGCAATCCGTGTACCGACCGCCAACGTTTCCGTAGTCGATCTGAAGTTCGTCCCGTCCCGCAACACGACTGTCGACGAAATCAACCAAGCCATCAAGAGCGCTGCCTCCAACGAGTTGGCGGGCGTGCTTGGCGTCAACGATGAGCCGCTGGTTTCCTGCGACTTCAACCATAACAGTTATTCCAGCGTGTTCGACCTGACGCAGACCCAGACAGTCGAGGGCGGGCTGGTCCGCGTGCTTTCCTGGTATGACAACGAATGGGGGTTCTCCAGCCGGATGCTCGACACCGCTGTCGCCTATGCAAAAGCTTAACGTTGGCTAGAGAGGGAGCGTCCAAGCCATGCGTGTTACCCAGAAAGTTCGCAAAATCCTCTCCTATTACGAGAGCGACAATCCCGGCACCAAGGCGAACCTTGCCCGCATCATGATGCAGGGCAAGCTCGGCGGGTCCGGGAAACTCGTCATTCTGCCGGTGGATCAGGGCTTCGAGCATGGCCCGGCGCGGAGCTTCGCCCCGAACCCGTCGGCCTATGATCCGCATTATCACTTCCAGTTGGCGATCGATGCCGGCCTGTCCGCGTACGCCGCGCCACTGGGCATGATCGAGGCCGGCGCCGACACCTTTGCCGGTGCGATCCCGACTATCCTGAAAGTGAACAGCGCCAACAGCCTCGCCCGGATGAAGGATCAGGCCGTGACAGGCTCGGTGCAGGACGCACTTCGTCTTGGCTGCTCCGCCATCGGTTTCACCATCTATCCAGGCTCCGATGACCAGTTCGAGATGATGGAAGAAATCCGCGAACTGGCGGAAGAAGCGAAGTCGGTCGGGCTCGCCGTAGTCATCTGGTCCTATCCGCGCGGCGGTGACTTGACGAAAGAAGCGGAGACGGCGGTCGATATTTGCGCCTACGCCGCGCACATGGCGGCGCTGCTGGGTGCGCACATTATCAAGGTGAAGCCGCCGACCGAGGCCATCGGCCTTGATGCCGCGAAGAAAGCGTACGAGAACATCGATATCTCGACCATGGCGAAACGGATTGAGCACGTCGTACACTCCTGTTTCCAGGGCCGTCGTATAGTCGTTTTCTCCGGCGGCGAGGCAAAGAGCCTGGATGGCATCCTGAACGAGGTTCGCGATCTCTACGAAGGCGGCGCAAGCGGCTCAATCATCGGGCGCAACTCATTCCAACGGCCTAGGGACGAGGCGGTCGCCATGCTCAATCAGATCATCGCCATCTATCAAGGTAAGGGATAAACAGTTTGGTCGAAGACGACCGCTTTATCTACCTGATTTCGCCGGAGGCCGTGACCACGCCTCCGGCACTCGATCAATTCTCGGCGGCGCTGGAGGCGGCTTTGGCCACCGACCAGGTGGCTGCATTCCAGTTGCGGCTCAAGAATGTCACCGACGAGTGGATTGCCCGCGCGACTGAACGGCTGCGGCCGCTTTGCCAGGCCCGAGATGTCGCCTTTATCCTGAACGATCGGCCGGACCTTGCGGTAAAACTCGGCTGCGATGGGGTTCATGTCAGCCCGGAAGACATGAACTTTGCCGACGTCCGCCGGATCCTGGGCGAGGAACTGATTTTCGGCGCAACCTGCCGCGCCAGCCGCGACCTTGCCTTCGAGGCCGGGGAATCAGGGGCCGACTATGTTGCATTCGGCGCTTTCTTCCCGACCGGCACCAAGGAAACCGAGCACCGGGCCACGACGGAAATCCTGAAATGGTGGAACGAGATTGCGGTGCTACCGTGCGTTGCCATCGGGGGAGTCACGGCCCACAACTGCCGCCCTCTCCGCGAGGCTGGCGCCGATTTCCTGGCAGTCGTCTCGGCCGTCTGGGGTCATCCGGATGGGCCAGCCGCGGGCGTGACCGCGCTGGCCGATGCGTGTGCCTGAAATCCATGGGCCACGAAAGCTGATAGCCAAGGCAGGCGGACGCCGGTAAGCTTCCGCGAATGAAAAAATTGTCCCGCGACGGCCCGCTATCGGAGCTTTATTGCGCGGCGCTGCCAACAATTCGCGGCAGGCCGTTGCGGAAGCTCCCCCGGTCACTCTACGGTTATATTTATCGCACAAGCTTGCGCCAGCAGATCGTGCTTTGTTTCCTGACGCTGTTGACCTTCCCGCTGACCCTCGCGCCACTGGAATTGCAACGGCGGATCATTGATGAGGCGGTGGCGACGCGCGATGCGCGCCTGCTGATTCTCTTGGTGATAATTTATCTAGGCGTCGTGCTGATTCATGGGGTGTTAAAATACGTACGTAATCTTTACGCCACCGGTGTCGCCGAAGGTATTGCCCGGGTGCTGCGCCGCCGCGTTGCGCAGACCGACGCCTTCGATCAAGAAGCAGACGAAGGGACCCGCCAGTCCATTCTTGCGGCGGAAGCCGAGAAAGTCGGCGGTTTCGTCTCGGAAGGAATCGCCTTTCCCCTGCTCCAGATAGGCATCATTGCCAGCGTGGCAGGTTACATGCTCGTGGTGGAGCCGCTCGTGGCGCTGGCCGCACTTTCTTTTTTGGTGCCAGCCATGCTGGTGGTGTGGCTGACCCAGCCCGCGTTGAACCGCCTCTCGGAAGAGAAGATAACGGAGACCCGCGCGCTCGGCGAGAAAGCGCTCACGCCGGATGGGGACGCCACGAAGCAGGCGGAGGAGCACATTTCCCGGATTTATCGCCTGCGGATGCGGTTTGCGGCGATCAAGTTCGCTGCAAAAGCCGTTAACAACCTGATCAACCACTTGGGGCCGCTCAGCGTGCTGGCGGTTGGCGGCTGGTTTGCAATCCAGGGACAGACGGAGGTAGGTACGATCGTCGCCTTTATGTCGGGTTACGAGCGCATGACCGGGCCGGTGCGGGACTTGCTTAACTTTTACCGCCGTTTCGCGATGATGCGGGTTCAATATCGCCTCGTTTACGATGCCAGCGGCACCGCCACGGTCGTTTAACGTACCACTCTTTCAGCCAGCGGCTTCGTGCTGCATAGGACAGGGCCATTCTAACCACTATAAATAAGTGAAGGATTAAAAGGACGACGAATGACATCCAACGAACCCAAATGGATTGGCCCGGCGACCGATTATGGTCCGCTGATCGTCTTCTTCGTTGTCTATTTTGGCTGGGACCTTATTCCGGCGACGGGCGCGTTGATGGCAGCGACCATGGTTGCGCTGGCAGCGAGTTGGGTCGTGCGCCGCACGATTCCCACCATGGCCGTCGTAACGGCCGTCGTGGTGGGAATCTTTGGCGGCCTGACGCTGGTTCTGCAGGACGAAACCTTCATCAAGTTGAAGCCCACCATCGTCCAGGGCTTGTTCGCAGTAGCTCTGATCGGCGGCGTGTTGGTGAGGAAGCCGCCGCTCAAATATGTGATGGGCAAAGTATGGCCGCTCAATGAGATGGGTTGGCACAAGCTTAGCTTACGCTTCGGCCTGTTTTTTGCCGCCATGGCAGTGCTGAACGAAATCGTTTGGCGGACCACGGATACGGACACCTGGGTCTTGTTCAAGGTATGGGGCCTCATGATCCTAACCTTCATCTTTGCCATGAGCCAAGTGAAGGTGTTCGAGAATCACCGCCTGCCGGATGCGGAAGAGAGCAAGGCAGGCGACCTCTAGCGTGACCACCATCTCCGCTCCACCGCGGGACCGGATCCTGCAGGGCATCCTGTTGATGTGTCTGGCGGTGGCGTGTTTTTCTAGCCTGAACGGCGCGGCAAAGTTCCTGTCCGGCGAGTTCCCGATCGGCCAGATCGTCTGGGCGCGCTATCTGGGCTCGCTGGCAATCATGATCATCCTGTTCTTTCCCCGCCACCGCTGGCGGCTGTTCCGGCCCAAGCATGTCGGAATCCAGGTGCTTCGGGGGTTTCTGCTCTTTACCTCATCGGCTCTGTATTTCGCTGGCATCTCCTTCCTGGCGCTTTCCACGGCGGCTACGATTTCGATGACCGCGCCATTGTTGATCACCGCGTTGTCGGTACCGTTCCTCGGCGAAGCCGTCGGGCTCCGGCGCTGGATTGCAGTGCTGATCGGCTTCATTGGCGCGCTGATCGTGATCCGTCCCGGCATGGGCGACACCAGCGTCTATATCCTGTTCGTTGTCGGCAGCACGCTCAGCAGCACCTTCTACCAGCTCATCACCCGCCGCTATTCCGGCGAGGAGAATGCGGAGGTTTCCGCGACCATAGCCACCTTGGTCGGCAGCGTCGCCGCCGCCGGCTGGGCGTTTTGGGATTTCGCCATCCCGGCTAACACCCTCGACATCGGGCTGTTCTCGATCATCGGCGTGTTTGCGGGCGTCGGGCATTACCTGCTAACGCTGGCCTACCAGAAGGGCCCGGCTGCGGTGATCGCTCCATTCAGCTACACGCACCTGATCGGGGCGACGATCTTCGGCTATATCTTGTTCGATGACTTTCCCGACCGGTGGACCTGGATCGGGGCTGCCATCATCATGGGCTCTGGCCTATATATCGCGCATCGGGAGCGGCTCAGCTCCCGGCGCAAGCTTTCGCAGTAGGGAGCGACGTTCATGCAAATCCGCCCTGTCAGCCTCGCCGTCGGCGCCGAGATCACCGATGTCGATCTCTCCATCGTGACAGACGAAGAGGCGAAGCAAATCCACGACGCGCTGATGCAGCACGGGGTCGTCTTCTTCCGTGACCAGGAAATGACACCGGAGCAGCATGTGGCGTTTGCCAAGCGTTACGGCGAAGTGCCGTTGGCGAAAAAGGCCTCGTTCGGGCTGGAGGAAAGTGCGCCGGAGATTTCCGTCCTTGAGTATGACAAAGACCGGCCGCCGAACGTGAATCACTACCACCCGGACGGGCTGTTCCGTGAGCGGCCGGAGTTTGCGTCCGTGCTATATGCCAAGGAAGTTCCGGAATTGGGCGGCGATACCATCTTTGTGTCCGGATATGCAGCCTACGAGGCGCTTTCCGACCGGATGAAGCAGTATCTGGATGGCGTCTATGCCATCAACGACTTCATGAGCCTGCACTCCCGCCCGTCCAAGACCCGCTCCTGGACGGGCGAGGGCGCCAAGGGCATGGCGCAAACGCGGGAAGAGAACCCGCCGGTGATGCATCCGGTCGTTCGCACGCATCCGGTGACGGGCAAGAAGTCGTTATACGTTTGCCAGTCCTTCACCACCTATTTGGTGGACGTGCCGGAGCGCGAGGGGCGGGGAGTATTGGAATTCCTGTTCGAGCATCTGAGCTTGCCGGAGTTCCAGTACCGCTTCCAATGGCAGAACGGCTCCGTCGCGTTCTGGGATAACCGGTGCACGCTGCATTACGCAGTTGCAGACTATTGGCCGCGTTATCGCTACATGCACCGGTGCAGTATTCGCCTGGGCGAAAAGCCCTTTTAGGGCTCGCTCCTACTGCGGCGGCGCGCCCATCGGCGGGATGTAGATCACGGGATCCATAACATAGTGGCTGAAGCCTTCCTTGGGCTTTAGTTCGCCCCAAAACTGGCCGGTGTTTGCCTGATGGGTCTCGGCATCCATCGTTCGTTCGCCGACCGGGCTGTAAATAGTCAGGCCGGGCAGGGTGGAGGCGATTGCTTCAGAGGAATTGTTGCCCGCCTTCTGCGCGGCCTCCGCGAGGAATTGTACCGCGGTAAAGCCCAGCACGGGGTAGTTGTTGGTTTCCTGCGTACCGACCTTCTCGGCCAAACTTTCCTGAAAGGCCACGTGCGCCCGGGAGGGGTGGAAATACCAGAGCTCGTAGGCGTTCGCCCAAACATTCGGCGGATAGTCATCGCCCATGCGGCCGGTGACCTCAACCGCCCCGGACTCGCCCCCGTTCACCAATGTCACCTGATCGAACAGGCCAAAAGGCTTGGCCTGTTGGGCAAAGTTAATGAAGAACGACCCCCACAGGCCGCTGGTGACGACTTCGCACCCCGCGCCCATAATCTGGCTGATGACCTGGCTATAGTCCGCCGCGCCGAGCTTCACCCGGAGGCTCGCCAGGCGCTCCATTGCCGGTGCGTATTTCTTCATCCCCTGCTCGATGCCGTCCGACAGATCATGGCCATAGGCGTAGTCAAGCTGCAGGTCGCAATAGGTGGACTTGTCGAGGGTAGAAACGATCTCGGCAATCGCATCGCCCTCAAACACCGTGTTGGTAGCGACCCGGAAAACGTAATCGTGCCGGCGGTCGGTGGTTAGCCGGACGGTCTTGGCGATCGTCGCGATGAACGGCACGCCTTCCCGTTTCGCGACTTCGGATACCGCGAGGGCGACGGCGGACGAAACGGTGCCGACCAGCACCTGCACGCCGTCCTTAGTGATCAATTCCTTGGCCGCGGCGGCGGAAAGGGACGGATTGAGCTGCGTGTCGCGGGTGAGCGTTACCAGCTTCTCGCCATTGACGCCGCCGTCCTCGTTAATCTGGTCCACCGCCAATTCATGCCCCTGCATGGCGGATGTGCCGTAGGAGGCGCCCGCGCCGGTGATCGGATAGAGGGCGCCGATCTTCAGTTCGCCAGCGGCAGGGGTGGCGGACAGAGCCGCGGCCAGAGCGGCGGCTCCCGTCAGAACCGATTTCACACGCATAGGCAAATACCTCTTTCGATGCCGCAAATGGGTGCCCTGGCGACCGTCAGGCTGGCAACCTATCGGCCGACGTGGTTGTAGCAAGGTGGTTAAACATGACTCTGCTATACGGAACGCCTGTGACCGTGCGGTGTCGTCAGCGTCCGATTGCCTCGCCCTCCACCGTGATGCGATGCATCAGCCGGCGGTGCCCGTGATAGTCGTTGAGGGCGTAGTGCCAGGTGGCGCGGTTATCCCAGAACGCGACCGAGCCGTTTGCCCACTGAAACCGGTAGCAGTGCTCGGGCCTTGCCGCGTGCTGGTAAAGATAGTCGAGAAGCGGTTTGCTCTCGGCGTCCGTCCAGCCGTCGATCCGCAGCGTGAACGCAGCGTTAACATAGAGCGCTTGCCGACCGCTGATCGGGTGGCGGATGACAACGGGATGGACGGCGTCTTGCGTTGCCGCCTCCTCGTTGCCGAGACGGTTGCCGATGTCCTTGCCGCCCCGGTCATAGCTGGCCTTGCGGCCGAACACATGGCGGGAGGAATGCACTGCGTTGAGGCCCTCCAGCGTCGCCTTCAGGCCATCGGACAGGCTGTCGAATGCAGCGTACATGCTGGCGAAAATCGTGTCGCCGCCGCTCGGCGGCGTTTCGCGCGCGACGAGAATGGAGCCCATGGCCGGGATCTGATCGTAGGAATGGTCGGTATGCCAGCCGCCGCCGATATTGGCCTGCTGGTTCTCGCGCTTGCGCACCACCGCGATCTCGGGATGCTCGTCGGTCAGCGGGAAGTAATTGTTGATGTCGATCCCGCCCCAGCGCTGCGCGAACG
>CAYYSC010000119.1:0-8386 GCA_964474065.1 uncultured Rhodospirillales bacterium
TCGGCCTTCTGCGTCAATTCGTTAAGCACGCGGCGGGTCAGGCCGTTGCGGATGGTGCGGACGACCGGATTGTTCTGCAGCATCTCCCGACTGAGATTGAGCGGAAGATCTTCCGAATCAACTACCCCGTGCAGGAACCGCAGCCAGCCCGGCAGCAGATCCTCCACCCCTTCGGTGATGTAGACGCGCCGGACATAGAGCTTCACCGGGTTCTTCCGCTCGGGATGGAACAGGTCGAACGGTTTGGCGCTTGGTACGTAGAGCAGGGCCGAGTACTCGATGGTGCCTTCCGCCCGCCAGTGAATGGTCAGCCAGGGATCGTCCATGCCATGGCTGACATGGTGATAGAACTCTTTGTACTGGTCTTCCGTGATCTCATTTTTCGGACGCGTCCATAGAGCGGACGCCGTGTTAACGATTTCCGGCTGTTTTGCCTCTTCTTCGCCCTTGCCCTCCTCGACAAGCGCGACCGGAATAGCAATATGATCGGAATAGGTTTTGACGATGGAGCGCAGACGAAGCGGCTGGAGAAATTCGTCCTCTCCTTCACGCAGATGCAAGGTGATCTCGGTCCCGGCCTTTTCTTTCTCTCCTGGCGAAATGGTGAAGGTGCCGCGACCGTCCGACTCCCACTGCCACGCGTCTGCCGCACCGGCCTTGCGGGATACCACCGTGACCCGGTCCGCCACCATGAACGCGGAATAGAAGCCCACGCCGAATTGGCCGATCAGATTGGAATCCTTCTTCGCGTCGCCGGAAAGTTGCTCGACGAAGGCCGCCGTGCCGGAGCGGGCGATGGTGCCCAGGTTCTCGACCAGCTCCTCGCGGCTCATCCCGATGCCGTTATCGGCAATGAGGAGCGTCCGGTTGTTCTGGTCAGGGGTGATGCTGATTTGGAAATCGGTCGCTTCGCCCGCCAGCGCCTGGTCGGTCAACGCGGCGTAGCGCAGCTTGTCGCAGGCGTCGGAGGCATTGGAAATCAACTCGCGAAGGAACACTTCTTTTTCGGAGTAGACCGAATGAACCATCAGATCGAGCAGCCGGCCTACTTCAGCTTGGAAGGCGAGAGACTCAGCAGCGGTGTTCATAACGAAGTATCTCCTGGGAATGATTGCGCGGATGCGCCAGAAAAGCTGGGAGGAATATGGCTGGATGACTGCCAGGATCAAGACCGCCGACAGCGCTGGACCGGCGGCAGGCGATCTGCCTCGGACCGTGCGGCAGGGCGGGGGATTGCATCGGGCATGGAATCACCCCATTCTGCGATGCAGCAAACGCTGAGCCGGAGGCGCCGATGGATAAACCCCTGACCGGGCGTTCCACCGACGATTACCGACACCCCTCCCCGAAAGGGAGCGGTCGCGTGCTCGCTGTTCTCGGCCCCACCAATACCGGCAAGACTTTTCTGGCCGTGGAGCGCATGCTGGCGCACCAGAAAGGCATGATCGGCTTCCCGCTTCGCCTGCTTGCGCGCGAGAATTACGACAAGATCGTGAAGATCAAGGGCGCTGCCCAAGTGGCGTTGGTGACTGGCGAGGAGAAGATAATCCCGCCGAATCCCCGTTACTACGTGTGCACGGTGGAGAGCATGCCGCTCGACGTGATGGTCGATTTCCTGGCCATTGACGAAATCCAGATGGCCGCCGACCCGGAGAGGGGGCATATCTTCACCGACCGCCTGCTTTACGCTCGCGGCCTGGATGAGACCATGCTTCTCGGCGCGGAGACGGCGCGGCATTTGATTCGCAAGCTGGTTCCCCATTGCGAGTTTGTCACGCGGCCGCGTTTTTCCACGTTGAGCTATGCTGGCCACAAGAAGGTGACTCGCCTGCCGCCGCGATCCGCGGTGGTGGCCTTTTCTGCCGCCGAGGTCTACCGCATCGCCGAATTGGTGCGGCGTCAGCGGGGCGGCACTGCGGTCGTGCTGGGCGCGCTCAGCCCCCGAACCCGCAATGCCCAGGTCGCCATGTACCAGGCAGGCGAGGTGGACTATCTCGTCGCAACGGACGCCATCGGCATGGGCCTTAATATGGACGTGCGCCACGTGGCCTTCTCTGCGCTGCACAAATACGACGGTCACAAGGTGCGCGACCTGTTGCCGGGCGAGGTCGGCCAGATCGCCGGGCGGGCCGGCCGGCATATGTCCGACGGCACGTTCGGCACGACCGCCGGCCAGGACGGCATGGGCCCGGAACTGGTGCAGCGGGTAGAGGAGCATGATTTCGACATGCTGCGCACGCTGATGTGGCGCAATGGCGACCTGGATTTTCGCACGGTTAACGGGCTGCTGCGCACTCTGGAAGAAAAACCGCCCTATCCTTTTCTCCGCCGCGCCCGCCGCGCTGACGACCACCGCACCCTGGAGGCGCTGGCGAAAATGCCGAGTGTGGCCGAGCGCGCGGTGGGCTATGACGCGGTACGGCTGCTGTGGGACATCTGCCAGGTGCCGGATTTCTCCAAAACCCTGACGGATTCGCATACCCGGCTGCTCGCCCGCATTTTCGAGTTCCGGGCGAAGGGCGAGGGCAAGCTTGCCCCGGACTGGGTCGCCAACCATATCAACCGGTTAAACCGGACCGACGGTGATATCGACACGCTGATGTCCCGCATCGCCGGAACGCGCACCTGGACTTATATCGCACACCGGACCGGCTGGCTGGATGATCCGGAGCACTGGCGCAAACAGGCGCTCGCGATCGAAGATAATCTTTCGGATGCCCTGCACGATCGCCTTACCCAGCGCTTCGTCGACCGCCGTACGGCGGTTCTTGTCCGGCGTTTGCGGGACGGCGATGAACTCATCGGCGGCGTTACACCGGAAGGCCAGGTCGTGGTCGAAGGAGAAACTGTCGGCACGCTCAACGGGTTCCGCTTCTCCCCCGAAGCTGCAGACCGGGGCGAGGACGGCCGGGCGTTGCTCAACGCCGCCAACCGGGTGCTGCGGCAGGAGATCGACAGCCGGGTGGCCCAGTTGGCGAACGCCGAGCATGGCGAGTTCGCCTTAAGCGAGGGCAACCGGATCATGTGGAACGGCGAACCGGCCGGCGTTTTGGCTAAAGGGGCCGATTGGCTGAAACCCTGTGTCGAGCCGCTATCAAGCGCTCTGCTCGATAGCCGCCACCGGCAAGCCATGAGAGCGCGGCTGCAGACATGGCTGGAGGAAGAAGTGCGCCGCCGCGTCGGCCCTCTGGCCGAGGTACGCGAGATCGACGGAACTCCTGCGTTGCGAGGGATCGGCTATCGCCTGGCGGAAGATGCCGGCGTTCTGGAGCGGCGGAAGGTGCGTGCCGAAGTCGATAATCTAAGCAAGGCGGAGCGGAAGCGGCTTGCCGCTTCGGGTGTGCGCATCGGTCAAGAAAACCTGTTCCTGCCGCAGCTCATGCGGGGCGCACCGAACCGCTGGCGCCTGATGCTTTGGCAATTGTATCACGGTAATGGGGAAACGCCCCGGGAACGCGCGCCGGTCCTGTCGGTGGGGGAAGAGGCGGATCCCGTCTGGTACCGGATCTGTGGCTATGTCCTTGTGGGCGTCCACGCAATCCGGCTGGACCGATGGGAAAGCTTCGCGGCGGCTGTGTTCAAGGCGGCGAATGACGGGCGGCTTGCCGCCAATGACGAGTTGGCGAAAACGGCGAGCCTGCCGGCAGAAGCATTGCCGCCGTTGCTGAAGCGCCTCCGGTTCTATCCGACCGGTGCCGCCAACGACGACGGCGAGGCGGTGTTTGCCAAGCGTGGAACCAAGGGCGCAAAGAAACCGCGAAACCCGCGCCGGGTAAACGGCGGAGGCTCCGGCGCCACCCCTTCATCCTCAACCGCTCCCTCCGTGACCGGAAGTTCGGCCGGTTCGCCGTTTGCCGGATTGCGGGAGGCGTTAGCCATAGCGGGGTCTTCCTGAGGTGGAACTGGAAACGGCTGATCGTTTGCGTCTCGACAAATGGCTTGTTCACGCGCGTTTCTGTAAGACACGCACCGTCGCGACCGAGTTGATCTGTAAGAAACGCGTCAGGGTCAACCGCAGCGTGGTCAAAAAACCGAGCCAGATGGTTCGGATCGGGGACGTGCTGACCATTCCGCGCGGACGTGATGTTGCGGTTGTGAGGGTGGTGGCGCTGGGCACTCGTCGCGGCCCCGCCGCCGAAGCACAACTGCTCTATGCAGACCTGGTGCCGACGGAATAGGGACGCGTGTGACGATGGCGTAATTGATTTCGCGGGTCAAAGACCTTAACTAATCGCATCCGGTTTTTGTAGAGGAAGCGCTGCAAGGAGTAGCGCACCGGTCCCCCCAGGAGCCACCAATGACGTACATCGTGAACGACGAGTGCATCAACTGCAAACATATGGACTGTGTTGAGGTGTGCCCGGTCGATTGTTTCTATGTTGGCGCGAACATGCTGGTAATTCATCCTGATGAGTGCATCGACTGCGGTGTGTGCGAGCCGGAATGTCCGGTCGAGGCGATCAAGCCCGACACCGAACCGGGCGCCGAGGAATGGGTGGAGTTTAATCGGCAATATTCCGAAATGTGGCCGAACATTACCCGGAAGGGCGATCCGCCGGCGGATGCCGCAGAATGGGCAGGCGTGCCGGAGAAGTTCGAAAAGCACTTCAATCCGGAGCCGGGAAAGCCTTGATCGCAAGCATACAATCGCGTGAAACAGTGGGCTAGGGCTGGAAATTTCCGGCAATCCATGTTAATTTTACATGACAGTCCGCGGAAGGTCCGTTGACGATTTTCCACGCAGAGCCGTCTACCGGCTGCAGGCGGGAAAACGCGGCGCCCGAAGCCGATGTGGGTGATTGACGCGATGGTGCCAAAGTCGGTCAGCATGAGCGAGTTGGTTCGATCGTGGGATTTCGATTGCCGGCATTCGGCGTCTTTCCGGCGGGCTGTTACAATCCAAGAACCGAATAGGCTTTGCCGGCGGGCGAGCGGCAGCGGTTCCTTTTACTTTAAACTGAACGAGGTTCAGAAGAATGGCAAAGCAGGCGAAGTTCAAACCAGGCGATCACGTGGTCTATCCTGCGCATGGCGTCGGCATGGTCACGGCTATTGAAACAAAGGAGGTCGCAGGACTTGAATTGGAAATGCTTGTCATTGAATTCGATAAAGAAAAAATGACGCTTCGCATTCCGGTGGGGAAGGTTGACTCCGCCGGTCTTCGCGGTCTTGCCTCTAAGAAAGAGATGCAGGAAGCGATGAAGACCCTGAAAGGCAAGGTGCGGATCAAACGTACCATGTGGAGCCGCCGCGCGCAGGAATACGAAGCCAAAATCAACTCCGGCAATCTGGTACAGATCGCAGAAGTCGTGCGCGATCTCTACCGCAACGCGGATCAGCCTGACCAGTCTTACAGCGAGCGCCAGATTTATCAGGCGGCGCTGGAGCGCCTGGTGCGTGAACTGGCGGCCGTTGAGCGCTTGGATGAAGAGAAGGCGCAGGATAAGTTGGAGAGCGTCCTCAGCAGCGCTTCCACCGGACCCGGCGCCACAGCAACGGTGCCGGAAGAAGATGAGGAAGAAGCCGCGGCTTAAGCTGCTGCCTCTTCCCTGGAGCCATTAAAGCCGTGATTAAGACCGCTGGTAGGCGTTGCCCTGCTGGCGGCTTTTCTGTTCCAGTGCCCTGACCGCCGCCACCATGAAAGCGCAGGTCGGCGTCGGCACCCCGAGTTTCTGGCCTTCTTCAACCACGCCGCCATGAATAGTGCCGATCTCCGAGCGGCGGCCGGCGATCACGTCCTGATACATGCTGGGGCGGGCATCCGGGATCTTGTCGATGAAATCGCTGACCCAGGCGACGGGATTGTCGTACAGAAGCTTGATTCCTTTGGCCGCCGCGCAAGCCGAAGTCTCCAAAACGCAGGCCTGGGAGAGCGACCAGGCATGCTCGTTGGCCTTTACTTGCCCGGCGCGTAAGCCGAAGAGCGTGCAGCAGGCGCTGACGGCAATGTTGGCGTTCAGCTTGCTCCAGACCACGGGCCATATGTCGTCATAGGCATTGCAGGTGAAGCCGGAGGTCCGCCACGCTTCGGCGACCCTTTCCAGGCGGTCGGTGAAGCCGCCCGCGGCCTCCGCGATGTTGATCGCCTCCATCCCGTTATGGTGGGCGTGGCCGGGACCGACCATGCTGGCGCCGAAGCCGCCAGCGATTCCTGCCAGCACGCCGCCGGGATGCTCGCCCAGCAATGCCTGAATCCGCTCGACATTGCCCAGGCCGTTCTGGAGGGAGAGCACAGCGGTCCCGTCTCCGATCATCGGCCGGGCGGCATTAACGGCGGCTTCCGTGTCGTGGCCCTTGGTGGCGACGATGGCGAGATCGCAAGTGCCCGCTTCCCCCGCCTCGGTCGTGGCGTGCACATTCGCCACCCGGTCGCCTGAGGCGCCCTCCAGCCGCAGGCCGTTGTTGCACATGGCGTCGACATGCTCCTGCCACTTGTCGAACATCCAAACTTCGTGGCCGCCATCGGCCATCAATGCTCCGTAGACGGAGCCCATGGCGCCCGCGCCGATAATCCCAATCTTCATGGGTTCTCTGTCCCTTCTTGCCAACAGTGGCTGGAGCTTGGCGGAGCGTTCGCCTAAACTCCAGGCATGTTGCCACGATATGCAAGGAGCCAGCGGCTATGGCCGTTACCACCCAGTTGCGCATCGTTTCCTCCGGCATGGCGCTCGCTGCCGACATCGAAGGCCTCGATCTCGCCCAGCCGCTCAACACGGAAACAATCGACGCGGTCCGGAGAGCCTGGCTCGACCATCTGGTGCTGCGGTTTCGCGGCCAGTCGCTGACCTTGGAGCAATTGGAGCGCTTCAGCAGCTATTTCGGGGAAATGGATCGGGCGCCGATCACGCCTTGGACAGGGAAACCGCACATTCCGGATCACCCATATGTGGCGGTCATGTCGAACATCGAGGTGGACGGCAAGCCGATTGGCTCGCTCGGTAACGGGGAGGCGATCTGGCATACAGACATGTCCTACAAGGAAAACTGCCCGACCGCATCCATCCTTTATTCGGTGGAAATCCCGCCAGCAGGCGGGAATACCAACTTCGCCAACATGTACCTGGCCTACGAGCGCCTGCCGGCGGACTTACGTGCGCGCGTGGATGCCGGGCTCCAGTGCAAGCACGACGCTTCCACAAACAGCGCGGGCCAGCGACGGGCCGGATTCGAGGGAGTGACCGACCCGCGGGAGGTGCCGGGTGCTGTCCATCCCGTGGCGCGCATCCATCCGGAGACCGGGCGCAAGTGCCTGTTCCTTGGCCGGCGGCGCAATGCCTACCTGATGGGCCTGGATCTGGACGAGAGTGAAGCCGTGTTGGATGCCTTATGGGACGCGGCGACCGATCCAGCCCTGGTCTGGAGCCAGGAATGGCAGGTCGGTGATGTGCTCATGTGGGACAACCGCTCCGTCATTCATCACCGGGATGAGTTCCAGGCGACGGACCGGCGCCTCCTCTACCGTACCCAACTGGTCGGCGACCGTCCGTACTGATGCTGGCTCGGTGAGCCGGGCTCAGCTTCCGCGGATGGCCTCGATCAGCGCCAGTGTGCGGCGGGCCTTCTCCACGATCGGATAGTCGACGAAATAGCCCTCTACCTGGATCGAGGCGGAGCCCGCCGCCTCCGCCTCCTCGAAGGCCGCCACGATCTTGCGGGCGTACGCGACTTCTTCCTCGCTCGGCGTAAAGGCTGCGTTGGCGGCCTCGACCTGGCCCGGATGAATGCAAAGCTTGCCCTGGAAGCCGAGAGCCTGTGCCGTGCGGCAGGACTTGGCGAAGGCTTCGCCCTCCTGCAAATGAATGAAGACGGTATCAACCGGCGGCTCCAGCTCCGCCGCTCGAGAGACGCTGACCATGCGGTGGCGCATTGGTAACAGTTCGCTCTCGTCCAGGGTCCAGGTCCGGCCCAGATCGAGCGTGTAGTCTCCCGCGCCGAAGGAGAGGCGTTTAGCCCGGGTGCCAGCGGCGGCGATCTCCATTAACGCCTGCTCGCCCTTGGCAGTTTCGATGATCGGGATGAGGTCGACCGAACCTTGCGCCAAGCCCGCCTCGCGCTCCAACTGGGCGAGCAGCCAGTCCGCGGCTTGCAGCTCCGCGGCGGTTTCCACTTTCGGCAGGATGATGCCATCCAACCACGGCCCCACCACGGCCCGGAAATCGCCATAGGCAAAGGGGGTCGAAAGCGCATTGACCCGCACATAGCCCAGCGGCGTTTGCGGCTCCGGCCGTGCCTTCAGCGCTTCCACTACGGCGGCGCGCGTTGCCGGCTTTTCCGCGATGGCGACGGCATCCTCCAGGTCCAGGATGACCGCGTCTGCCCCGGCATCGAACACCTTCGCAAGCTTGCGGGGGTGATTGCCGGGGGTGAACAGAAGGGTGCGGAAAGG
>CAYYSC010000120.1:0-2927 GCA_964474065.1 uncultured Rhodospirillales bacterium
TCCCTGGCAGATCGGCGCAACAATGTAGGATCTGAGCCGCGGCTCGGCTTGGGAACCCGAAGTTTACGCCGATAGCGAGCGGCGGAGAAAACATAGGCTAGGCGAAGCGGCGGAGATCGGGCATGCTAATACTCCTGTCATAATGAGTGCGAGGGTGGAACCATGCGGGTGATGCGGCGGCCGCTAGGCCTGACCTTGGTGTTGGTTTTGGGCGCGTTCCTCGCGGCTTGCGAGACGCAACTCGCGCCGCCGTATGACGAAACGCTGGTCGAGGAACTGACGGCGGCCGATGAAAAGACACTGGTGCTGTTCAGCGCGGTGTCGGATGGCTCGGAAGCGTCCGCTTTTCCGCAATTTGCGCCGCGCTACGAGGAATTGATCGGCAAGTTCGGCGCTCTCGGCCATCGCGCGGAAGCCCGGCCCGTACCGCCCCTCGCGCAGAAGTTGGCCGACCAGTTGGCGAAATACAAGGTGTTGCGCGAGGTTTGCGGCGGCGACCAGGGCGATCCGGGCAGTTGCGTGAATTCTTCGCCGAGCGCAATCAATACCATTGTCGAAAACCTGTCGAAGATGCGGCAGACCCACAAGGCCACGGGGCTGCAAGAGGACGCCGTCGCGCTTTTCGAGAATGCGTATAAGATTTCGATCCAGCAGGCCCTGACAGTGGAGACGGCGCTGAAACGCAGCCAGTGATTTCAGGGCTTTAACGCTAAGGAGATCCAATCATGCCGATCGATGTGGGGAAACTCGTCGAGGATATCATGAATGCGCTCAAGGGTGCGGTCGGGGACGGGTGGTCGAAAATCGCCGGCTTTGCCGAGAAGCAGTCGAAGATGCTGGCCAATCAGGCCGCGATGATCACCCAGTCGCGCATTGATGGCTCGCTGAAGGACGACGACGACTTGTTCGAATTCTTCGTGGACCAGTTGAAAGAAATGACCGAGAACTTTGCTCGATCGGTTGCGACCCTGACGCTTCTAACCATTGAAGAGGCATGGAACGCGGTGGTGCACGTTATTTGGGGTACGATCAACAGTGCCCTGTCATCGGCCCGCATGGCTGGCATCCCGATCCCAACACTGGGGCCGGCGAGCGCTTAGGATAAAGCTCGGGAGACCCGGTCTATAAAGCCGCCTCCGGGCGGGAGAGAGCGAGAGAGCAGGGCTGGTGGAGGCAAGGCTGCAAAGCGCGCTGGGGCTTGCGGCATTTGCCGCGTTGGCGTGGGCGCTCAGCGAAAACCGCGACAAGGCGAGCCTGCGCGTTGCCCTGGTGGGCATGGGGTTGCAGCTGGTCCTGGCCGCGGTGCTGCTATACCTGCCTGGCAGCCGCACCTTGTTCGCTGCGGTGAACGACGGCGTGCTGGCCATTAGTGAGGCGACGGAGGCCGGCACCAGCTTCGTCTTCGGCTATCTGGGCGGCGGGGAACTGCCGTTTGACGAGAAATTCCCTGGTAACAGCTTCGTTTTGGCCTTTCAGGCATTGCCGCTGATCCTGGTCGTTAGCGCGCTGACGGCCTTGCTGACGTACTGGCGCGTCCTGCCGATTATTGTGCAGGGTTTTGCCTTCGTCCTGCGCAAGAGCCTGGGGGTGGGCGGCGCAGTCGGGCTGGGTACGGCGGCCAACATCTTTGTCGGGATGGTTGAGGCGCCGCTCTTTATCCGGCCGTATATCGAACGCCTCAGTCGCTCCGAATTGTTCGTCCTGATGACCGGCGGGATGGCCACGATCGCCGGGACGGTGCTTGTGCTGTACGGCTTCGTGCTTTCGAGCACAATTCCCGATGCCCCGGGGCATTTGCTCATGGCATCGGTAATTTCGGCCCCGGCCGCCGTGACGGTTGCGTTGCTGATGGTGCCGGAAGCCGGTGACGGCGCAGGGACCGCTGCGGACGTCAGCCCGTATCCGGAAGCCTCCGGCATCATGGATGCCGTCACCAAGGGGACCGTGCAGGGCCTGACCCTGCTGCTCAATGTGGCGGCGATGCTGGTGGTCCTGGTGGCGCTCGTCCATCTGGCAAATGCATTGCTTGGCACGTTGCCCGAAGTGACCGGAGAGCCGCTGACTTGGCAACGGATTTTCGGTTGGGTGATGGCGCCCCTTTGCTGGCTAATGGGTATTCCCTGGCAAGAGGCTGTGACCGCAGGCAGCCTCATGGGCATCAAGACCGTCTTGAACGAGTTCCTGGCCTATACCGCGCTGGCTGAATTGCCGGCGAACGTGCTGAGCGAACGATCCGCACTGATCATGACTTACGCACTGTGTGGCTTCGCCAACTTTGGCTCGCTGGGCATTATGCTTGGCGGGCTTGCAACCATCGCACCGGATCGCCGGGCCGAAATCGTTAGTCTGGGGGGCAAAAGCCTACTGGCCGGAACGCTGGCTACGAGCATGACAGGCGCTGTCATCGGTATTCTTGGCTAGAAGGTTTGCTTGTTGTCGCTTGAGGGTTGAGGGCCGAAGGAACGTCCGCGATGAACGGAAACGCTCTTCGGCCTTTTTCTGGGCGTTCTATTGCAAATGGATGCTGACCATCTGGTCGCCCGTAACCTCCTCGCCCTGCTGACCGTCGTACTCGGGCATGGTTTCCAACTGCTCCTCGCTAACGTCGGGGAGCATCAACTCATCGCCGCTCATGATTAACCGCTCGACCGGAACCAGCGTTTCGGTGGCCATAACGCCGAGCAATCCGCCGTGCTCGACCACCACATGGTGTTTCCCCTCCATGTGGATCACCCGTTCGATCTTGCCCAGGCGCTCCTCCGCGGCGTTGGAAAGCCTGCGGCCAACCAGTTCGCTGGCGGCAACCTCCATTGTTGGAGCCGCGTCTGGCTGGGTTTGCTCCGTGGCTTCAGCAGCTTTTTCTTCCTGCTGCTGCCCGGTCTCCTGCATCTGATCCTGGGCGCGCTCCTGTTGCTGTTGCCCGGTCT
>CAYYSC010000120.1:3027-8341 GCA_964474065.1 uncultured Rhodospirillales bacterium
CGCGCTCCTGTTGCTGTTGCCCGGTCTCCTGCATCTGATCCTGGGCGCGCTCCTGCTGCTGTTGCCCGGTCTCCTGCATCTGCTTACCGGGCGACAGGTCTCCCGACTGTTTTTGATCCCCCGTTTGGCTCTGCTGGGCAACTGCACCACCCATCGGCGCTATTGCCAAGGCCGGCAGCGCAAGTGCACTAGCCAGCAACGCGGCGCGCAAGTAATTCGTGGGGCGCATCTTCGTACCTCATACCTTTGTGGATCGGTACGAGAAGAACGAGAGAACCGCTCTGGCAGTTCCCTGGCGTCGGAAAAACCCCGAGCGCCAATACAGCTTGCCGCATCGTGCGCCCGGTCAGGTTTCAGGACGACCAGTTAGGCAATCGCCGCGCCGCCACAGACATTGAGGACTTGGCCGGTAACATAGTTGCCCGCATTGCTGGCAAGGAACACGGCGGCGCCGGCAATTTCGTCCGGGTCGCCGAGGCGGCGCAATGGCAGGCTGTTATTGATCTTCTCCAGCCGCACCGGATCGGTCCACAGCGCCTGAGCAAAGTCCGTCTTGATCAGGCCCGGCGCGATGGCATTCGCACGGATTCCATGGGGTCCGTACTCCAACGCCAGATTCCGGGCGATCTGGTGCTCCGCCACCTTGCTGACCGTGTAGGCCGAAAGCGTTGTGTTACCTTTCAGGCCGGCCACGCTGGCAATGATGATAATGTTGCCGCTCTTCTGCTCTACCATTGTGGGCAGGCACATGTGGCAGAGCCAATAGGTGGATTTGACGTTGATCTCGAAAATCTTGTCGAACGCCGAATCCGGCATGTCAATCGACGGACCGTAGTAGGGATTCACGCCCGCGTTCGGCACGCAAATGTCGATCCGGCCCCACTTGGCCTTCGTCTCGTCCACCAAAGCCTGGAGCCGCTCCTTGTCGCCGACATGGCACGGGAACGCCCACGCTTCGCCGCCATTCGCCGCCCAATTCTCGTTGATGTCGGCCGTGACCTCGTCGCAGACATCGCTTTTCCGGGAGGATACCACCACCTTGGCGCCGTGCTGGGCCAAGCGGCTGGCGATCGCGCGGCCGATGCCTTTGGTGGAGCCGGTGACGATGGCCACTTGGCCGGAGAGGTCGAACAGATTGTCGGCGGTCATATCAGGATCCTGTAATAGCGGGAACATGCTGCTGTTTCTAAGCCAAGCGGCGGCGCAGCGGCAACAGCAGGAGCAGCAGGCCGCCCATGATCGCTGTCAGCAATAGAAGGGAGGGGGTGAAGCCGCCGGTGACGTCATAGACCGCGCCGAGTGTCATGGGCCCAAGCACGCCTCCCACCTCCGCTGCGGAAAAGAACAGGCCGGAGGCGGCGCCAGCATAGCGCGATCCGATGTCCTTGATCTCCACCAGCAGCAGAACCATCACCGTCATCATGGAGGAACGGGCGATCCCTTGCGCCACCAGCCCAATTGTCAGCAATGCGTTGTTTTCCGCCTGCAACAGCAGCGCCGCAACGCCGGCGGCTGCAAACAGGCCTGCCAGGATGACCAGCCGCCGTTCCGGCGTTGCGAGCCTCGGGATCAGCAGCGCGCCGGCAATGCCGACCGCGGTAGGGATGGAGGCCCAGATACCTGCTTCCGCCGCGGTCATACCGCCATGACGAAGCAATTCGGGCAGCCAATTATTCAGGCCGTGATTGAAGAAGAAAATCCCGACGCTCATGATCAGTACCAGTTGCACGGACCGCTGCGCCAGCAGCTTGCGGAAGACCGCCAGTTGCGGTTCCTTCGGCTCTGCCTTGAGTTCCTGCTCCACTGCGCGGGCGGCCGGATGGGCGCTGATCGCCAGCCAAAGGAGGCCGCATGCGAATGCGATCCCTGCAAAGATCAGCAGCACCGCGCGCCAGTCATAGTCCGTAAGCGGCATCAGAACGCTGTTGGTGAGCGAGAAGGCCAGGATCCCGCCCACCGCGGGCCCGGTGATATAGATTCCCATCGCCATCCCCCGTTCGGCCCCGCGGAACCAGAGGGAGATCAGCTTTGGCGCACCGATGGAAACCATCGGCCCGCCCACGCCAAACACCATGACAGCGGCAAACAGCGTCCAGAAATCCACGGCATAGGCGCGCAGCAGACCGCTGGCTCCGATAAATACGGCAGACAACAAAAGACCGAGGCGGGGGCCCCATCTGTCCACCACTGCGCCACATGGGGCGGCGGTAGCGATGTAGACTAGTTGCCACCCGCCGAGGACGAGCCCCATTTCGGCATGGCTCATGGAAAGATCGCTGACGATGGGCGGCACCAGCGGCGCCATCGACATGGTGGTCAGGCCGAAACAGAAATAGACTAGCCAGACACCAAACAGCATGGCCCACCGGTAGGGGTGCAATGCCGGATCGGAGCCAGCCTCTGCAGCAGGTGCCGCAGGGGCGGTCACACCACCTTGCCCGGATTCATCAAGTTATCCGGATCGAGAATGTTTTTGATCTGGCGCATCAGATCCATTTCGACGGGGCTTTTCACCGCTGCGAGTTCATCCCGCTTGAGTTGCCCGATGCCGTGTTCCGCGCTGATGGAGCCGCCAAGCGAGCGCACGATGCCATGGACCACGGCGTTGAGGTCCTTCCATTTGGCAAGATACTCCTGCTTGTCCATGTCGACGGGCTGGGTAACATTGTAGTGGATATTGCCGTCTCCCGCGTGGCCAAAGGCGCAGGGCCGACATCCCGGAATAGCCTTGGCCACCGCTTCGTCGGCTTTGGCGATGAATTCCGCGACCCTGGTGACCGGCACAGAGATGTCGTGCTTGATGCTTCCACCCTCCGGGATTTGTCCTTCGACGATGCCTTCCCGGATGCGCCAGAAGTCCTTCGCCTGCTGCTCGCTTTCGGCGATCGCGGCGTCGAGCACCAACCCCTCTTCCATCGCTGCGGCGAGCGACTCTTCAACGATCTCCCGCAGGCCAGAGTTCTCCCGGCCGGCGCTCACCCGCATCAGGGCGTAATGTTCATAGACGTCACTCAGCGGGTCGCGCACGCCCGACACGTGCTTGATCGCCAAATCAATGCCGAAGCGCTCCATCAGCTCGAAGGCGGAAACCTGGTCACCCGTCGCTGCGCGCATGCGGGACAGCAATTCGATCACGCCCGGAACGTCCCGCACCGCCGCCAGCGCCGTCACTTCCTCCCGCGGCCTTGGGAACAGCTTTAGCGTGGCCGCGGTGATGATCCCGAGCGACCCTTCCGCGCCGATGAACAAGTGCTTCAGGTCGTAGCCGGTGTTGTCCTTGCGCAAGAGGCGCAGACCATTCCAGATCTGTCCGTTCGGCAGTACCACTTCCAGGCCCAGCACGAGGTCGCGGGCATTGCCGAACCGGAGCGTGTTGATCCCGCCGGCGTTGGTAGAGAGATTACCGCCAATCTGGCAGGAGCCCTCCGCCCCGAGCGACAGCGGGAACAGGCGGTCAACGTCTGCGGCGGCCTGCTGGATCTGCTGGAGGATGCAGCCCGCTTCTACTGTTATGGTATAATCGAGGGGGTCGATGGCACGGATCTTGCTCATCCTGCCAAGCGAGAGCAGCACCTGATCGCCACCTGCGTTCGGCGTTGCGCCGCCGCACAGACCAGTGTTACCCCCCTGCGGCACCAGCGGGATACCGGACTCACGGCACTCCGCAACGATCGCGGCCACCTGTTCGGTGGTCTCCGGCCGGAGCACCAAGGGGGTGGCGCCTTTGTAAAGGCCGCGGGGCTCCACCAGCAGGGGAGAGAGCGTGTCGCTGTCCTCGGACCATCCTTTCGGCCCGACGATCGCCTTCAACGCAGAAAGATCCGCCATTTTCCGCTCATGAACCAGGAACATCTCAGGAAGCTGTACGTTAGGAGCAAGGTAGGTGGATCGGTCAAGGTATAGGTGAAATTTGGCAGCGCAAAGCTGCTCCCCGATCTGCGCATGCCTTTTCTGCCTGCAGCCCGGCGCAGGTGACCCAGCGACAGACGAAGGGTGTTGCGGGCGCTGTCGATGCACCGTTGCCCGACAAATTGAGATTGGAAAATCAGAAGACAATGACTGAAATGGCGTTCATTCCTGCCGAATTCTGGTGGTTGGGCCTCACCGGCCTCCTGATGGCGTTGATATCGCTTCCTTATGTCGTGGACCGAATCGCGACGTCTGGGTTTCGCCGGACACTCGGTAATCCGCAGGAGAATGCTATACCCGGCTCGCGGTGGGCCGAGCGCCTCAAGGCGGCGCATTACAACAGCGTGGAAAACTTGGCGGTGTTTGGGCCGTTGGTCGTCGCGGTCGTTGTTACCGGTCTTGCCAATCCGATGACGGAACTGGCGGCGGCTGCTTTTGCGTTGTCCCGCATCGTTTACGTTATCGTCTATGCGCTCGGTATCCCTGTGCTGCGGACGCTGGCATTCTTGGTGGGCTGGATCGCCATCGTATATCTGACGCTGCGGTTGCTGGGGCTTGCCTAGCGGAAACCGAAGAAGCGAGGCCGCTTGCAGGAAGCCCGAATCGGTACCATTGCTCAGTCATGTTTCGTTTCCTGCACACGGCCGACTGGCAGATCGGTCGACCCTTTGCGATGGTGGAGGGTGATGCCGCTGCGCGCCTGCGCCAGGCGCGGGTGGAGGCAATCGACCGTATCGGCGGCCTCGCGACGGACCAGGGGGCCGGAGTCGTTCTGGTCGCGGGCGACGTGTATGATGCAGAGGGGCTCACCAATACGACCCTGCTCGCACCGTTGGAGCGGATGAGACGCTACCCTCAGATCAATTGGTATCTGTTGCCGGGGAATCACGATCCGGACCGGCAGGAGGGCATTTGGGACAGGCTTGCTAAACTGGGTCTGCCGGCGAATGTGCTCGCGGTTCGGGAGGCTGCGCCGGTGCACCTTGCCGAGGAGGCATGGCTGCTTCCGAGCCCGCTGGTCAGCCGTGCTTTGGGAGACGATCCCACCGCTTGGTGTGACGATGCGCCAACGCCGGAAGGAGCGATCCGCGTTGGTCTCGCCCATGGCAGCATTCGTGACTTCGGCGACAGCGCAGCCGGCCTACGGGCGCCGTTGGCGGCAGACCGGGCGGAGCGCGCGGGCCTCGCCTATCTTGCCCTGGGTGACTGGCACCGTACCCAGCGGATCAATGCCCGCACTTGGTACAGCGGCACGCCGGAGCCCGATCGGTTCGTCGCGCCCGGGGAAGTTGCTATCGGGCAGGTGCTGGCCGTTTCTATCGCCGGACCGGGAGCGATACCTGACATCCAGCCACTCGAAAGCGGCTTCCATCGATGGGCCGAACTGGAGGCGGACCTCCACGAA
>CAYYSC010000121.1:0-8289 GCA_964474065.1 uncultured Rhodospirillales bacterium
CATCAATTCCCCAGCGCCCAGGGTTTTCCGATGGTGCTCGAATGTAGCGACCATCCTGGGGTCGTTCGGGCTGAGATAGCCGATGCGAGCCGCCAGAATCAATGCAGCGTCCGGCGTTTCCCCTCCAAACCAGCCGACATAGCTATTCAGGCGGCTACTGAAACCCCGCTCTTCGACGGCACCCCGGATCTCGTCCCTTGCCCTCAAGAAACGATCTCTTGGGATGCGAATATGGTCCTGGTCCGCAAGCCTGATGAGCCGGTCCAGCGCGACCCAGCACATCATCTTGGAGTAGGTATGATGCCGCGGCTCCACGCGAGCCTCCCAAATGCCCTTGTCCGGCTCGCGCCAGCGCTTGCAGACGGTGCGCCCGAACTGTGCCAGCGCACGCGCCTCGCCCCATTCCAACTCGCCGCCATTCTGCACATATTCGTATGCCGCCTGTACGACGGAACCGTAAACATCGAGTTGCAACTGCTGATGAGCACCGTTGCCGACGCGGACCGGCCGTGACTGCCGGTAGCCTTCCAAGTGGTCCAATTGGCACTCCGGCAACCGGCGCTCGCCGTACACGTCGTAGAGCACGTCGAGGCGAGGCCGGCTTAACCGCGTCGCGTGCAACAACCAGTCGAAAAAGAAGCGCGCCTCATCGACATAGCCAAGGCCGACGAATGCCTCGAACGTCATTGAGGCATCACGCAGCCAGCAGTACCGGTAATCCCAGTTGCGCATCCCGCCGACGACTTCCGGCAGCGATGTAGTCGGCGCTGCGCCAACCGCTCCGGAGAGGCTGTAGGTAAGCTGTTTCAGCACAAGCGCGCTGCGGACAACGATTTCCCTGTCGGGACCTTCGAAAACGCAACTGTCCACCCATTTCTTCCACCACTGGCGGGTGTCCTCCACCCGTCCGATCGCCGCCTCACCCAGCGACGGGACGACAGCGATCTCACGGCGTGTGAAAGCGAAAGAGAGACAGCAAGTTTCCCCCTCCTCGACTGTTTTCCGGCCGACGACCGCGTCGTCTCCGCAGCGCTCTAGCACCATTTCTCCTTGCAGGAAGATCACCTGGTCTCCGCAACAATAGGCCCAGCCAAGCCAGCCGCGGTTTTCGAACTTGCCGCGAGCGCGCCCAAAGTCGGCCCGCGGCTCACAAATCGCCTCAATTTCCACCGTCCCGCTGCAGCCATGAACGACCCGGATGATCTCGGTCTGCGGCCGCAACTGGTCATGGTGATTTTCTGCCGGCAGCAGCACCAGGCAATCCCTCACCAGGATGACGCCACTTTCTGTTTCGAAGCGCGTCTCGAGAATGTTCGTATTCGGCTCATAACGCCGCTCGACACGAAACGAAGCCGTCGGCCGAAGAACAAAGCGGCCTCCCTTCTGACGGTCGAGCAACGCAGCAAATACGGATGGACCGGAAAAGTGAGGCACGCAGAGCCAATCGATCGAGCCCTGCCGTGAGACAAGCGCGACCGTCCGGCTATCTCCGATGCTCGCGTAATCCTCCACTGGCGGATATCCGCCGAATGAAGCGGCTCTCGAAGAAGTCCGGTCCCCCTCCCAGGCTTTTCCGGGAGAGCAAGTGGTAGAACCTTGCATCGTTGTTCATCCTCGTCTGGAGCCGTGGTTTGGCCTGTTTCAGCCGATCACACACAGACATGGGCGTGTCATCTGCATCAGACCCGCCTTTCTTTCGAGGCGAACCGGAGGATTGCTCACATCTGCCCCCGGATGCCAGGACAGTTCAAACCAAGCACAGTTCCATAGCCCCGCCGAGCAGACCCAAAAAACCCCGCGCTGCGCCTGCCGCTTAACAAGGCGAACCAGATTTTAGTCCCTCACAGGCCGCAAGTACGGACGGACCCATTTGGCCGTGGCGAACGCAGGATGCGGGCCTCGCAGTCGGAGTGGGCAGACCGGCAAGCCCCTCAGTGGCTGGGTGCAAGACGCGAAGGATGAAAGTCAGCCCTTCGTGTCCGATTTTCGTCAAGAACTGCCCACAGACGTCCCATAAGCTGGTCTGCAGTGATAATGCCCGACGGGTTGATGGCAACGCCACCTGCCCGGAGGATCCGTGCGGTCCAGGTATTGCATGTATTGAAGAGATGGAATGAGCCGTGCGCGTGATAAAAGTGACTATTGGGGTATAGTCCTTGCGAAACAGGCTTGGCGCGGCCGCTTTCCGGGCGTTGGAAATCATCGCTAATGGCCTCGACCATATTTCCGAATTCGTTCTTTGTGAGAACCAGGGAGATCATTTCCCGGTTCGGGAAGTGGCGCTGAGGCCGGGCGGTGAGACCAGCGACATGCACCACTGCCGGCGTCGATGCAAACGCCGCAGCCAACACCATGCCGACCGTTTTTTCATCGGCAGGATAGTATTTCCGGTCACCCCAGCCGAATTCAAGGAAGACTGCATCGGGAAAATCGTCCGCTTCGGGCAGTCGTCCCAATGCATCCGCCTTGGAGCGTTTCATGATGATAGCTGTGTGCCAGCCATTGCTTGCGACGTGGACTTCGTGGATCCGAGGGCCGTCATCCGTTTCGGGCAACGGCGGCGCGGTAGAGCAGGCGGCAACAACGCCAGCAAAAAAGAGTGAAATCCAAAAGGGAATGCTGGCTCTCATCTACGCGGCTACGGAACCCGGCATTGACGGAACGCCTAGTTTGCACGTGCAAGACCAGACTGACAAAGCACCTAACAAAAAAACCATATCCGCCGCAAAGAGATCATGGCAATTAAGGTATTGGAATACCTTGCGCACCGATTGCACTCCCCTAAAAGCGAATGACGGCTACTCGGTTGGGCGCCTGCAGATACAGCTGACATCCGGAATCCTAATGGGTAGCAGAGTCATTCGCCTAGAATTTTGAACCGCCCGGCGCGGGCTGGCCGATAACGCGTCGAAAGGGTCTATTCTGAACGAGACGCCGACCGTGCGCCCTGCCTCCAACGTCGTCGGTTCAGGTTCTGAGTCTCTGCTCGAAGCGAGCTTAGGCGTTGCTGCAAATCCGCGGACCGGCGCTCAGCCTTTCGGACGTGATGTCCGTTGTCGGGTTGGCCGTAGCGCTCGCCAAGGCCCGGCATTTTCGCATGGTGGGGTTGGGCGATGAGCGGTCGGCCCTGCAGACGGTGGAGGGACCCCGTAGCCCGGTCGCCCAGGCTATAGCGCCACCGCTCCAGAAACGTCACCGTCCAGTTGAGAGACGCAGCTACCCAGGAAGAAGCCCGCCGCTTCGGCACTGCAGCGCTGGAGGACCGGCAAGCGGCCGCCTCCCCCGACAACTCCTGCCGCAACGGCTTGTCCTGCCGTTGAGGCTGCGAAGCGACGATGCCGACTATCGAGGCTCCCACTCCGCAAGCGGAACCAGAAAGCACCGAAAGCCGGTCCGGCGTGGCAGGAGTTGTCGAGGTGTCTACTCCCGATCCTCTTGAGGAGTACGGCGGGCAGCTGCTAGCCCGCGTTCACCTTTTGCACATGCCGCAGCATCGTGCTGGCGTCGCTTACCTCGAACGGGTCCCCCTCCAAGGGATCGCCTTCCGCGAACATCTCGGTAATGGTGCCGTCTTCGACCAGCATCGCGTAGCGGCGCGAGCGCACGCCAAACTCCAGCGCACCCATGTCCACATCCATGCCAATGGCTTTCGTGAAGGCGGCGTTACCATCGGCCAAGAACTGGATCGCCTCCAGCGCGCCCTGGTCCTTGGCCCAGGCTTTCATCACGAAAGGGTCGTTGACCGACAGGCAGTAAATGGCATCGATACCCGCGGTCCGCAGCGCATCCGCCTGCGCGACATAGCCGGGCACGTGCGACGCGCTGCAGGTGGGCGTATAGGCCCCGGGCAAGGCGAATACGACGGCGGTCTTGCCGCCAAAGAGCGTTTCGCGGTCGCATTTGACGGTCTCCTCGCCCCGGATACAGGGCAGAACGAAATCCGGCAGGGCGTCGCCGACTTGAAGAGTCATAGGTAGCTCCTTGTCGCTGGAGGGTAGGGAAAGGTCAGTGAAATCGGACGCTGGCGGGGACGCTGGCTTCCCGCCACCATGTATCGACGGTTGGTGGCGCCTCTACCAGCCAGTGGCGCAGCGGCAGACAGAAGGATCGTGCCGCGAGTGCATCGCCCAAGCCTTGCAGGGCCGGCATGGTGAGCCGCACGGCTGCAGGAGGCAGCCAATCGCCAAGGATGTTCGCCGCCCGTCGCTCGGACCGGCGCTGCGCAAACGCGACAGCGTGACAGATGCGCTCTTCGTCCCTCGAAAGGCATTTGCAGTCCACCGCGTTGATCGTCAGCGAGCGGGTTGCGGCAATCCAGGAATTCCGCATCAGCGTTCCGTGGCTCGCAGCAGCGTGGGAGGCAGAGAAAAAAGCAAAGTACCGGTCCAGCGCTTCATCCGTCGGCTCCCCCCGCCGGTGCCACGCGGCCCAAAGGCGTGTAGCGCCCAGTACCACCTGTTCGGACGGGTAGAGGTCGCGGGGGTGGCAAGGCGCCTGCCGAGGCGCAATGCGATCTTGCATCATCCTGGTGAACCTTTGCTTTTGTGAGAATGAGTGTCATTTTCATAAATTCTTTTATAGCGATAATGCGACTTGTTTGCAATATTATCTTGGCATCCCATCCCCTATTGGAGTGAGAAAGTTTCATGTTCATCGCCATGAACCGTTTCCAGATCAGGCCCGGCCACGAAGACGAGTTCGAAAATATTTGGCGCAACCGCGACAGCCATCTCGCAGAAGTGCCTGGATTCATCGAGTTTCATTTGCTGCGGGGACCGTCGAACGAAGATCATACACTCTTCGCCTCGCATAGCCTTTGGGAGAGCCGTGAGGCCTTCGAAGCCTGGACGCGCTCAGAAGCGTTCCGCAAGGCGCACGCCGGTGCGGGCGAAACGCGCCACATCTACCTAGGTCCGCCTCGGTTCGAAGGCTTTGACATCGTGATGGAGACCAAGGGACAAAGCACCACCTAACCCCGCGGGAAACAGAGGGCGTGCGCTCACTTGGTCAGGATGAGCCGGCCGGCGCGCGTCACCTGGAGAAGGTATTCCTCGCCCCTGTGGACGATGACCAGGCGCCGCCCGCCCTGGAGGAGTTCATGGGAATCGATCCGGGCAACGGACTTCGGCTGCAGCATGCCAGCATGCAATTGTGAGGTTTCGTTCGTCGAGGAGGAGCGGGTCATTGGCGCACCTTTTCTGCGGTTTCGATTTGGCTCTGGATATTACCGAAGCCGGCGCCCAGGAGGCCGGCTGGAAAAGCAGGGAGCACGACCGGTCGGCCGGTTGCCGGATCGGGAAAGACTGAAAGGGGCGCCCCATAAACAGGCGCAAGCACTTCGGTCGTCAGCACATCGGCCGGCATACCCAGCGCTGCAACGCGGCCTTGCTGCAGCACCAAAATCTGGTCAGCGAACATGGCGGCCAAGTTCAGGTCATGCAGTACGGCGAGCACGCCTACTCCCTGGCGCGATACCGCCCGCGCAAGCGCCAGCGTCGCCGCTTGATGGCGCAGATCAAGGCTTGCCGTAGGCTCGTCCAATAGCAGATGGCGCGGCGGTTCTGCCGGTAGCGGCATGAGTTGCGCGAGGGCACGAGCCAGAAACACCCGCTGCAACTCCCCTCCGGACAGGTGGTTGCACGGCCGATCCACCAGATGCCCGACTTCGGTTGCCGCAACGGCCTCGCCGATCAGCCGGGCTGCTATCGCGCCGGTCTCCTGCCCCTCGAACGGACTGCGGCCCATGGCGACAATTTCGAACGCCTTGAACGCAAAGGCAGAGTGAAACCGCTGTTGCAACACACTGACCTGCCGGGCAAAGGCACGCCGGGCAATCCCGCCGGTCGGCTGTTTGCCAAGAGTGATCTCACCACGCTCTGTCGGCAAAACGCCGGTCAAGGCACCCAGCAAGGTCGACTTGCCGGCACCGTTCGGGCCGACAACGGCGGTCAGGACGCCGGGACGAACTTCAACGCTGACGTCCCGAAGAACAATGTGGCGGCCGCGACGGACGGTGAGTTTTTGGGCGGCCAGCATCCTACCAGCCTCCCTGAGACCGCCAACGCATCAGCAGCCAGAGGAAGAAGGGCCCGCCGATGGCTGCCGTCACGATGCCGATTGGCAACTCCGCTGGCGTCACCATGGTACGGGCCATTACGTCCGCCGCCAGCATCATGGCCGCGCCCAACAGCATCGATGTCGGTAGCAGGACCCCATGAGAAGGACCCGCAAGCAGACGGACGATGTGCGGCGTTATCAGCCCCACGAATCCGATCACGCCGGTGAGCGCGACAGAGGCACCGGTCGCAAGTGCGCACAGCACGACGAGGCCCCGTTTGATCCGCTCGGGCTCGAAGCCGAGATGGTGAGCGTCGCTCTCGCCGAGGGAGAGAGCGTCCAACGCGCGGGAACAGAGCAAGATACCGGCACAGCCGATCGCGATCAGCGCCGCCGCCGGGGCCAGCGCGTTCCAGGTCGCCCCCGACAGGCTGCCCAGCATCCAGAAATTGATGTCGCGGATCTGCTGGTCGTCCGCCAGGAAGATGAAGAACCCCATCCCGGCGCCGGCGATTGCGGTGATCGCGGTACCCGCCAGCAGCAGAGTCGGCACGTCGGTGGTGCCGCCGCGCTGTGCGATCAGCGTCACCACCGAGATCGCGGCAAGCCCCCCGGCGAAGGCCGAGGCCGGCAAGAGCGCTGGCGAAAGGAAGCCAGGCAAATACGGAAGCAGCGCCGGACCAAACATGATCGAAGCGACCGCTCCCAACGCGGCCCCCGACGAGACGCCAATCAAACCGGGATCGGCCAGCGGATTGCGAAAAAGGCCCTGCAGCGCCGCGCCGCTCGCTGCGAGGGCGGCACCGGCCAACATGCCCAGACCAGTCCGGGGGGCACGGATGGCGGAAAATACCAGATCTTCGCGCGCACCGAACTCCGCGACAGGTGCAAAGCCGAACTTGGCCAGCACAATCGCCACGGACTGGGCCGGGGAAATCTCGACGGCGCCGATGCCGAGCCCTGCCAAAATTGCGGCCAGGAGCAGCATTCCGGCAGCCGCCATGGCCGCGCTCCGCTGCTGGCGCGCGCGCCGCAGACGGGTCCGGATAGACTCCGCCACTACCGTGCTGGCTTCCTCTCCTTGCACTACCGTCATTCCGCCGCTCCTTGCGGGTGCAAGGCGGCAGCCAAGCCGGTAATGGCTTGCGGCAGGCGCGGGCCAAAGCCCAGCATCAACATGCCGTCCATCGCGACGAGCCGACCGGACTTGGCCGCGCTGGTTCCGGCGAACTGGGGCTGGACCAGGATGGCGTCCCGCCCGCCGAGTGCTGCCAGCGTGCGGTCGGTAACGATAATCACTTGCGGATCCAGGGCGTTCATGGCTTCTGGCTCGAACGGCTTATAGCCCTCGAAATCGGCTGCGATGTTCTTGCCGCCGGAAAGCCGGATGATGGCGTCAGCACTGGTGCCGCGGCCACCGGCCATTAGACCGCCGCGCCCGACGGATAGCAGGAAAAGCGTGCGTGGCCTCTTGGAAGGTTCTCCGACCCTGTTGCGAACGGCGTCGACTGCACGGCGAAAGCCCTCGGCAAGCCGCTCGCCCGCCGAGGGCTCGTCGACGGCTGTGGCAACGGCATGAATTTTCGCGAGAGTCCCCTCGACGCTTGGTTCGTCCGGAATGACGGTGTAGCGCACGCCAGCCTGTTTCAGGACATTCACCGCGCTTTCCGGTCCCGCGTCCGCAATGGCCAGAATATGATCCGGCGCCAAGGCCAGGACAGGCTCTGCCGACAGTTGGCGCATGTAACCAACGTTCGGGAGTTTTTTCGCCACAGCTGGATAGCTGCTGGTACTGTCTACCGCGATCAGCCGATCTTCCAGGCCCAGCGCATAGAGGATTTCCGTTACGTCGCCGCCGATGGAGACAATGCGCTCATTCGAGGCCGCAGTTCCGGAGCAGGCCATGACCGCGCATGCGAATAGGATCGCGATGAAATGCTTGCGGCAGGGCAGCATAACGCCTCCTCAGAAATTCAGTTTGTAGGAGATTTTGGCCTTGAAGTTCCGGCCCGGCTCGTCGGCGCCCGTGAAGGTGCGCGAGAACTCCGCATCGAACAGATTATCGGCACCGACATCGAGACGCAGACCCTTCAACGGGCCCTCATCCGCTTCATAGGCAGCGAAAATACTGTGCACCTGATAAGCGTCCCGTTCCTCTGCCGGGTCAGTGGTATTGTCAAACTCGGCAGCGAAAATCCCCCGCCAGCCGACAATCGAACTGATCTCCGGCAG
>CAYYSC010000122.1:0-8263 GCA_964474065.1 uncultured Rhodospirillales bacterium
ACCAGTTCGTACAGGCCGTCCGCCGCGGCGGCGTGCGCCTGTTCGCCGTCGCTCGCAATCGCCAGATGCCGGCCCGACCGGACCTCAGTCCACTCGCCGTTCTCGTCTTCGTAGCGGTACAGCCCGCTTTCGGTCGCGGCGTAGTCGCCGGCCACGTCGACCACGTCCACCAGACCGAGTCGGTCCAGCGACGGCAGGGCGTACACGCCCTCGGCCGCGGCGAGGCGGTCGCCGTCGATGGCCCGGACGTCGTCGACGTTCCCGAGGTCGGTCCATTCGCCGTCATCGTACCGAGCGACGCGACCGCCGCCGGCCGCGAGCAGTCCCTCGCCGTCGTAGCCGACGGCGGCGTAGGCAGGCGCAGAAGCAGTCCTTGTCCGTCCCGGCCCGGCCGGCTGGTCGATGGCCCTGAGAGCAGCTTGCGCGCCTCAGCGGCCATCGTGTTTCAAGCGTTTTAGGTATCGTTCGAGGAAAGCGTCATGTGGTTGGCGATGTAGGCGGCTTCACCAATGCGGCCGAGCAGGTCCAGTTGCAGGCGCAGCCAGTCCATGTGCCCCTCTTCATCAAGGATAATCCGCTCGAAAATGGTGCGGGTGCCAATGTCGCTATCTTCGCTCGCCGCCTGAGCTGCCTCAGTGTAGAACTTGATGGCGGCTTTCTCTTCTTTCAGGTCGGACTCGAACAATTCCTTGAGCGATTCCGCGCGAACCGCCGGCTTCTGTTCCGAGACTTTCGGATCGCCCTCGAAGAACAGGATCCGGTTAATGAATTGGCCGGCGTGTCCCAGTTCTTCGCTCATTTCTTCGCGCATCTTGGTCGCAAGCTTATCCAGGCCCCAGCTTTCCAGCACATGGGCGTGGAGCAAATATTGGTGCGTGGCGGTCAGCTCCATTGAGAGCGCTCTCTGGAGGTTCTCTACGCTTCTCATCTGATTGCTCATCTCTCAATCCTCTTGCCGATTCATCCTGATGTGACGCGAAGCAGCGAGCATGTAGCGAGCCGCCATCCGCGACCCGATATTAGACGCCACCGGTTTTTCCTGTAACCCTGCCGGGCTCCATGCCGCATCGCTTCAAAACGCATTCCCACGCCAATCCGCCGGTAAGCCCTTGCACGCGCAGGCGTGCTCGGATCTATAGCCACGGATGGCAAGGGCGTATATCGGGTCTGAACGGATCGGAGACAATAGATCGGGAGGCCAAGCGATAGGAGCCAGCCTGCCTCCATTGGCGCGTGCGGCCTGCCTTCCCTGAGGATTGCCTTCCGCTTCCGGAATGACCATGTCACGATCAGGTATGTGGGTTCTAAGGGGGCCGAAGAAATGGCAGGGGGTGCCGGGGTCGAACCGCCAGATTTTCAATCGCCCTCATTCTCTACAAGTTAAGCCCCGCAGGCAGCATCAGTGAAGCGGTAAAGATGGATGGAAAACTGGTTTGATAGGTTAGACTGCCCAAGTGTTTCAGGAGCACCCCCTGCGGCCGCTACCATCTTGCCCCGAACCAACGTTTTGCCAGCAACGCCGGATGGATCACAATGACACGCGACGTTGACAAGGCTCGATCGAAAGCGCCCGATAACGCCCAGCGTTCGGGCGACGTAGATGCCTTCCTCACCAAACTCCGGACAGCGCCGAAGCCTGCTTCAAGTGCGGCGGGGCGCTTGATCTTCGCCCTCGACGCCACCGCATCGCGCCAACCGTCTTGGGATCGCGCCATGCAGTTGCAGGGCGAAATGTTCCAGGAGGCGGCCAAGGTCGGCGATCTGGCCATCCAGCTATTGTTTTACCGCGGCTTTGGCGAATGCAAGACCTCGAAATGGTACACCGACTCGTCGGCGCTCCTGAAAGCCATGACAGGGGTAACCTGTCTGGGCGGCCAGACTCAGATCGGGAAGGTCCTCAAACACGCCCGGGATGAGGCGATGAAGCAAAAGGTGGGCGCCTTGGTTTTCGTTGGCGATGCCTTCGAAGAGGATCTCGACCAGGTCTGCCACCGGGCTGGCGAGTTGGGACTGGCCGGAGTGCCAGCGTTCATGTTCCAGGAGGGCAACAACCCTCTGGCAGCCAATGCATTCCGTCAGATCGCCAAACTAACCGGCGGCGCCTATTGCCCGTTTAATGAAGGGAGCGCCGGGCAACTTGCGGAATTGTTGCGCGCCGTCGCGGTCTTCGCCGCCGGTGGGCACAAGGCGCTGGCGGACTATTCGGCAGGCAAGGGTGGAGAGGTTCAACGCCTCGCCGCGGCGGTGAAAGCACTGCCGGGGCGTTAGGGAGCATGGTCGTCTACCTGATCCTCGGGGTTGCGCTAGCAGTTGGCCTCTATCTGGTGGCGCAAGGAGCCCTGCGCACCCATCCGAAACAGGTCGTCAGAGCCCTCAAGATTGCGGGTACCGTCATATTTGCGGCAGGCGTCGTTCTGCTGGTCGTTACCGGCCGCCTATCCTGGATACTTTATCTCCTTCCAGCACTGCTGCCATGGCTGTTGCGCCTGCGCGCCGCCTCTCGGATGTTCAAGGCTGCCCGGGGGCCTAACGAAGGTCAGACTTCAACGGTTGAAACGGATGCCCTCGTCATGGAACTCGACCACGATACGGGCGAGATGGATGGCGAAATCCGGGCCGGTCCGTTTGAGGGAAAAAGACTGTCCGGTCTCGACCCGGTGTTGCTGGTCGATTTCTACCAATGGTGTTGCCAACACGACCAGCAAGCGGCGCGGCTGCTAGAGGCCTATCTGGACCGAACACTCGGTGCGGAGTGGCGCGAGCAGGCGGAAGCCGGACCGTCTGGCGCGGGGCAGTCGGGGGGTAGGCAGGAAGCCCCGCCCGGTCCTGGCGGCATGACGCGGGAAGAAGCCTACAGCATCCTTGGCTTGGAGGCGGGCGCAAGTCCCGACGAAATCCGGGCAGCCCACCGCCGCCTGATGCAACACGCGCACCCGGACCGCGGCGGCAGCGCCTACCTGGCAGCCAAGATCAACGCAGCTAAAGATATTCTTCTGGAGCAGAGGTAAGGCTGATGCGATGCTGACGGTACGATTAGACCTTTTAGCGCATTGTTGCCCCCCTAAGCTCCCGCTAAGACTTTGGTTAAATAAAAACCGTAGTCTGGTCGGTAAGAGAGCGTAGACGACAATAGAATATGGAAATCTTATGCCACAAAAGGTTCGCACGGCGGTATTTCCCGTGGCTGGTTTGGGCACCCGTTTCCTTCCGGCAACAAAAATCATGCCGAAGGAGATGCTGACAGTCGTCGATAAGCCCCTGATTCAATACGCGATCGAAGAAGCGCGAGCGGCTGGCATTGAGCGCTTCATCCTGGTGAACGGGCGCAACAAACATGCCCTGGAGGATCACTTCGATTTCAACTTTGAACTGAATGCTATTTTGTCCGAGCGGAATAAGACCGAAGCGCTTGCACAAGCCAACGAGATGGTAATGCCCCCGGGTTTCATTTCCTCCGTACGTCAGCAGGAACCGCTGGGCTTGGGTCACGCTGTCTGGTGCGCAAAATCGCTGGTCGGGGACGAGCCGTTTGCTGTCGTCCTGCCAGACGATCTGGTGCTCTCGGAGAAGCCCTGCCTCCAGCAATTGATCGAGGTATACGAGGAAACCGCCGGCAACGTAGTGGCGGTCATGGACGTTCCGCGGGAACACACCGCGCGCTATGGCATTCTCGATGTGGAAAATGACGATGGCCGCATCGCTGCCGTGAAAGGCTTGGTGGAAAAGCCTGCGCCGGAGGAAGCGCCGTCCACGCTTTCGATCATCGGGCGGTATGTGCTGCTGCCGCGGGTGATGGATTTCCTGGACGACAAGGTGGTAGGGGCTGGCGGGGAAATTCAGCTGACCGACGCGATGGCGCGTTTGATCGGCGAAACCCCGTTCCACGGCATGCGGTTCGAAGGTACGCGCTTCGATTGCGGGGATAAGGTCGGCTATCTCCAGGCGAACGTGGCTTTCGCACTGGCTCGGAACGATATGCAGGACGCGGCACGGGCTGCCCTGGCGCCCTATCTTTAACAGGACGCAGCGGGATAGGGGGGTATTACGCTTTGCACCGAGGTCAGTGTGATGGCGGGCACTGCTTAAGCGGACAACAGTGTCTGACTGCTGAAATGTGCACTACCCCGCATTTTTTAATGAGGAAGGCACATTCATGAAGGTCGTGATGATCGGGGCGGGTTATGTCGGCTTAGTAACCGGTGCCTGCTTTTCAGAGTTCGGGTTCGATGTCACTTGTGTTGATGTAAATTCCGGCAAGATTGACGGCCTGCTGCGGGGCGAGATTCCGATCTACGAGCCCGGGCTGGACATGATGGTTGCGAAAAATCGTCAAGCGGGACGACTGCGGTTCACAACCAACCTGCAGGACGTGGTGCCCGAGGCGGACATGGTCTTTATTGCCGTCGGCACCCCTTCGCGCCGTGGCGATGGTTATGCAGACCTGCGCTATGTCTATGCCGCTGCCGAGGAGGTGGCTCGCGCCCTCGAGGGCTATACGGTGGTGGTCACCAAATCGACCGTGCCGGTCGGCACCGGGCGGGAGGTCTGGCGCATTATCGCCGAAACCCGCCCCGATGCGGAGTTCGACGTGGTGTCCAATCCCGAATTCCTGCGGGAAGGTGCGGCAATTGAGGACTTTATGCGGCCCGACCGCGTCGTGATCGGCGCCGAGAGCGAGAAAGCGCGCGAGATGATGCGCCGGCTCTACCGCCCACTTAGCCTGCGGGAAGTGCCGATGGTCATTACCGACATCGTCACCGCAGAACTGACCAAGTACGCCGCGAACGCGTTTCTTGCGACGAAAATCACCTTCATCAATGAAATTGCCGACTTGTGCGAGAAAACCGGCGCGGATGTCCAACATCTCGCGAAGGGCATGGGGCTCGACGGGCGAATAGGCGGCAAGTTTCTGCATCCGGGGCCCGGCTTCGGCGGCTCGTGCTTCCCGAAAGACACGTTGGCGTTAATCTACAGCGGCAGGCAATACAATTCGCCACTCCGCATCGTCGAAACCGTTGCAGAGATCAACGACCGGCGAAAGGTGGCTATGGCCGACCGCATAATGTGGGGCTTGGTGGACTGGAAGCGGCGCGCGGCAAGACGGCAGCATTGCTGGGCCTGACCTTCAAGCCGAATACCGATGACATGCGGGATTCGCCGGCGCTGGCCATCATTCCGGCCCTGATTGCAGCCGGTGTCAACGTACGCGTCTACGATCCGCAAGGAATGGAAAACGCGCGAGCGGAGATCGGCGCCGGGCCGTATTACGCCAAAAATGCTTACGAGGCCTTGGAAGATGCGGATTGCATCGCCATCGTAACTGAATGGAATGAATTCCGAGCGCTTCAACTTGACCGGGTAAAAAACCTTGTTCAAAATCCAGTTATGGTTGATATGCGCAATGTTTATGATCCGGACGAGATGCGCGCCGCGGGCTTTACCTATTTTGGCATCGGTCGTGGCTATGAGGGCACAACCCCTGTGATTTCAGCAGCAGAGGCAGCCGAGTAATGACCTTGAAGCACAAATTCGACCCGACCATCCTCCGCGAATACGATATCCGGGGAGTGATCGACGAAACCCTATCGACGGTGGATGCCACCGCAATTGGAAGGGCTTTCGGAACGATTACGCGGGATCGCGGTGGGGTGAAGGTGGCGGTCGGCTACGATGGCCGCCTTTCATCGCCTATGCTAGCCGACGCTGTCGTTGAAGGCCTGAAGGACAGCGGCGTTGATGTCGTGCGCCTCGGCATGACGCCGACTCCGATGCTGTATTTCGCCTGTTACCATCTCGATGTGGATGGCGGCATCCAGATTACCGGCTCGCATAATCCGCCGGACTATAATGGCTTCAAGATGATCCTTCAGAAGAAGCCATTCTTCGGGAACGACATCCAGGAGATCGGACGGATCGCCGCGGAAGGCACCTTCGCGGAGGGGAAAGGGTCGGAAAGTGCTGTCGATGTGAACCTCGCCTACATCGAGCGGGTCATTCGGGACTTTAAACCGGGCCGCGAACTCAATGTCGTCTGGGACTGCGGAAACGGCGCAACCGGGCCGGCAGTGGAAGCGATCGTCGCCCGCCTCTCTGGCAAGCATAAGGTGCTGAACGCCGCTGTCGATGGCACCTTCCCGGCCCACCATCCGGACCCTACCTTGCCTGAAACGCTCGAGCAGCTTCAGGCAGCGGTCACGTCGCAGGGTGCGGAACTGGGCATCGCTTTCGATGGCGACGGCGACCGGATTGGCGTGGTCGATGGCAAAGGCGAGGTCCTGTGGGCCGATCAGTTGCTGATCAAGCTCGCCCGCGAAGTGCTGTCTCGCCATCCGGGCAAAACGATCATCGCCGACGTCAAGGCCAGCCAAGTCCTGTTTGACGCCATCGCGGAGGCAGGCGGGGAGCCTCTGATGTACCGGACGGGCCACTCATTGATCAAGTCGAAAATGGCTGAAATCGGCGCGCCGCTGGCGGGCGAAATGAGCGGCCATATTTTCTACGCTGACGGTTACTACGGCTATGACGACGCACTCTATGTCGCCGTTCGGCTCCTGTCCGTCCTCGCTGACTCCGATGAGACTCTGGCCGACTTCAGCGCGACGCTGCCGGAGGTGATCAATACCCCCGAACTGCGCTTTCCCTGCCCCGAGGACCGGAAATTTCTGGTGCCCGGTGAGGTCCGCAAGCGCCTCGAAGCGGAAGGGGCCGAGGTCAATGCCATCGACGGCGTGCGCGTGAACACGGCGGATGGCTGGTGGCTGCTCCGCGCTTCGAATACTCAAGACGTGCTGGTCGCCCGCTGCGAAGCCAAAACGCCGGAAGGGCTCGAACGGTTAAAGAGCGCCTTGGCGTCCCAGTTGATGGCAAGCGGAGTGCAGCCGCCGGCCAATTTTCTGCGCCCGGCCGCTGCCTGAGCACCCTTAGGCCGGTCGATCGATCAAGCGGACTTTGCTGCCGGCCGCTCATCTGGGCGGCCGATTTCTTCGCGGAGGGGGCGCTTAATCGAGATGGTAGAGCAGCACCTTCAGGTAGGCGCTTTCCGGCAGATGCGGATGAGTGGGGTGATCCGGGCTCGCGCCCGCCGACTGCAATATCCGTGACGTCCGCCCCGCCTCGACGAGGCCACGACTCGTTTCCTGGGCGAAGCTGGGCGCATCGACCGTATGCGAGCATGACGCAGCCAGCAGAAAACCGCGAGGCGCGACCAGCCTTGACGCCATCCGCCCCAGCTTCCGGTAGCCGCGCAATGCCGCCGGCAAATCCTTCTTCGACTTGGCGAAGGCAGGCGGGTCGACGATGACCAGATCGAACACCCGTCCCTGGTCGGCATAGGCGGCAAGTGCGTCGAACACCTCGGCCCGCGCGGTGGTCACCCGGTCGCGAACGCCATTTCGCGCCGCCGCTTCCGTCGCAAGCTCCAGCGCGCCGGCCGACCGGTCCAGCAGCGTGACGGCCGCAGCGCCCGTCTGCGCCGCCAGCAAGCCAAATCCCCCAAGATAGCTGTAGGCGTCCAGGACGCGCGCATCCTTGGCCAAGGCTGCCGCCATGGCCCGATTCTGCCGCTGGTCGTAGAACCAGCCGGTCTTCTGGCCTCCGGCCGGATCGGCCAGATAGGTCACGCCGTTCTCCAACACCTCCAGCGGCGCCGGCACGCTGCCCTTCACCGTCTCAACGCCTGTCGGCAGCTTTTCCAGCGCCCGCTGCGCCGAGTCATTGCGCAGCAACAGCCACTTAGGCTGCAGGACCGCTTCAATCCCCGCCAGCACGCTATCCCGGTGCAATTCCAAGCCGGCGCTGTTCAACTGACACACGGCACCCTCGCCGAACCGATCGACGATCAAGCCGGGCAGGCGATCCGCTTCTGCATGGACGGCGCGGTAGAAGGGCTCGGCGAACAGCTTGTTCCGCCAAGCAAGCGCGTTGCCCAGCCGCTTTGCGACGAAGTCCGCCGTGAAATCCGTGTCGGGCTGGCGGCTCAGCAAGCGTCCGACCACCAGGGTATGCGGCGAGAAGAATGCCGTGCCCAAAGGCTCGCCGCCGCTGTTGACCACCGTCACCAACGTTCCGGGCGGAAGGGCCTTGGCCTCCGCGGTCATTGCAACTTCGTTGGCGTAGATCCAAGGATGCCCGGACTTCGCGCGCTTGTGCTTGCCCGGCAGCACCGTGATTTGCGGCAATTCCGCCACGCAACTACTCCAAAATCTCCGTCACACGCCGCCGCAAGGCAGGCAGCGCCTGCTCCTCGTACCATGGGTTCCGCTTC
>CAYYSC010000123.1:0-8258 GCA_964474065.1 uncultured Rhodospirillales bacterium
CCGCCGCGCCGGATGCCTGGATCACGGCGCTCGAGATGTGGGGCACGATGAGCTTCGGCGACTGCGCCGAGGCGGCGATCCGTTTTGCCCGTGACGGCTTCGCCATGAACCCGCTGCTGCAGCAGACCATCAGCAATAACGTTGAGACCTACCGCAGCTTTCCGTCTTCTGCCGCTATCTACCTGAAAGACGGGGAAGCACCGTCCGTTGGCTCCCGCTTCGTGCAGGCCGACCTCGCGCGGACGCTGCAGCACATGGTGGACGAGGAGCGCGGCGCAGCGGCGAAAGGCGGGCGCATGGCCGGCCTGAAAGCGGCGCGCGACGCCTTCTACAAGGGTGACATCGCCCGGAAGATGGTGGACTTCATCCAAAGCCAGGGCGGCTGGATGACGATGGACGATCTGGCCGGTTTCCGCGTCGGGATCGAGGAGCCGGTCTCCACCCGGTTCGGCGACACCGAGGTGTTCACCTGCGGCCCGTGGTGCCAGGGGCCGGCGCTGCTGGAAATCCTGAACATTCTGGAGCGCTTTGATCTCTCGACGCTGGACCACAACAGCCCGCGTTATGTTCACCTGCTGACGGAGGCCACCAAGCTCGCGATGGCGGACCGTGAGGCCTGGTTGGGCGATCCGCGCCATCTGGAAGTGCCGGTCGGGGCGCTGTCCTCCAAGGAGTTTGCCGCCCGGCGCGCGACGCTGTTCGAGTGGGACAAGGCCTGGCCGGGCCGCCCGCCCGCGGCCTCCGGCAAGGACCTCGGCGTCGAAGGTGACGCGCCGCGCTTAAGGCAGCCGCCGTCCGCCCTCCCGGGTGAGGTGGAGACCGCTTCCAGCCTCGACACGTCCTATCTGTGCGTCGTCGACTCCCGGGGCAATGTCTTCTCGGCAACACCGAGCGACGGCTCGACTCACGGGCCGGTGGTGCCAGGGCTCGGTTTCGTGCCCTCCTGCCGCGGCGTGCAGAGCTGGGCGGACGAAGGCCATCCCTGCGAGATCGCTCCGTACCGGCGCCCGCGCCTGACGCCGAACCCGGCCATCGCCATCCGGGGCCGCCAGTTCATGCCTTTCGGCACGCCCGGCGGCGACGTCCAGACCCAGGCCATGCTCCAGACGCTGCTGAACCTGGTGGTCTGGGGCAAGGGCGCGCAGGAGGCGGTGGAGGCGCCGCGCTTCGCCAGCTACAGCTTCCCCTCCTCGTTCGAGCCGCATGCCGAGCAGCCGGGCCTGCTGCGCCTGGAAGGCCGGCTGGACAAGGCGACGGGCGAAACGCTCGCGGGCCTCGGCCATAAGGTGGAGTGGTGGCCGGAATGGACCTGGCTCGCCGGCTCCATGGGCCTGATCGTCGACGACCGGGACTCGGGCTTCAAGACCGCCGCCGCCGATCCACGGCGGATGGCTTACGCCGTCGGCGCGTAAAGAGCGCATAAAGGCGAGGCCGCGTTTCGGAGCACGGGCGAGTAGCACGGGCGATGACCTGGAAAAAGGCGTCCTATATCGTGGCGGTCGCCGTCATTCCGCCGCTTTCGGGAGTTCTTCCTCCGGGTCGGCCTCCCTGGTGCGCATGGTCACGAATTCTTCCGCCGCGGTCGGGTGGATGCCGATGGTGGCATCGAACTGCGCTTTCGTCGCGCCGCATTTCAACGCGATTCCCAGACCCTGCGCAATTTCCGGCGCATCGTCGCCCAGCATGTGCGCGCCCAGGACCCGGTCCGTCGCCCGGTCGACGATCAGCTTCATGAACGTGAAGTGATCGCGCTTGGTCATCGTGTGTTTGAGCGGGCGGAAACGGCTCTTGTAGATGTCCACGTTGCCGTACTGGGCTCGGGCTTCCCGTTCCGTCAGCCCGACCGTGCCAATCGGCGGCGTCGAGAACACGCCGGTCGGAATGTTGTCGTACGCCGGCGCCGTCGGCTGCCCGCCGAACACGGTCTTCACGAAACACATGCCCTCGTGCAGGGCGACCGGGGTCAGGTTCATGCGGTCGGTGACGTCGCCGATGGCGTAGATGTTATCGACGCTGGTCTGGGAGTAGTCGTCCACCAGAATCGCGCCGTTCTTGCCCATTTTGACGCCGGCGTCGTCCAGCCCCATACCGTTCGTATTGGGCGCCCGCCCGGTCGCGAACATCACCATGTCCGCGGAGATGTCCGCGCCGTGGTCGGTGCGCGCCGTCAGGCCGGCCTGGTCCTTGGTGATGCTGACGATATTGGAGCGGGTGTGTATTTCCACGCCCTGGCGGCTCATGGCCTGGGCCAACTCCACGCGCAGGTCGTCATCGAAGCCGCGCAGCAATTCCTCCGCCCGGATCACCATGGTGACCTCGCTGCCGAGCCCCGCGAAAATGCCGGCGAATTCGACCGCGATATAGCCGCCGCCGACGATCAGGATGCGCCGCGGCCGCTCGGTCAGATCCAGCGCTTCGTTCGAGGTGATGGCGTGCTCCCCGCCCGGAATGTCCAGCACATAAGGCCAGCCGCCGGTCGCAATCAGGATCTTGTCGGCGGTAAACGCATGCTGACCGACGCGCACGGTATGGGCATCCAGCAGCCGCCCGTGCCCCTCATGGATGTCGACGCCGGCACTGTTCAACAGGTTGATGTAAATGCCGTTCAGCCGGTCGAGCTCTTCGTCCTTGCGGGCGATGAGCGTGCCCCAATCGTGCGTGGGATGGTGCGGCTGCCAGCCATAGGCGACCGAATCTTCGAAGTCGTGATGAAAGTGGGCTGCATAAACCAGCAGTTTCTTGGGAATGCAGCCGCGCAACACACAGGTGCCGCCAATGCGGCTGCTTTCGCAGATAGCCACCCGCGCCCCGTCCGCCGCAGCCATCCGGCTGGCGCGCACGCCGCCAGACCCCGCGCCGATCACGAACAGGTCATAGTCGTATTGAGAAGCCATGCGGGAAACTCCTTCTCCAGCGGCAAATGCCTTATTCGTGCGTTCCGTTATAGGGGTGCCAGCACTGTGTCCAAGTCCTGACCGCCGCGCAGCACCTTTTCTGCAGCCGGAGTAAAGCGGCCGGCCGCATCGTGCAAGGTCAGACCGGCAAGCAGGGCAAAGGGACTGCGGTCTCCTTTGCGGCAGCGGACAATCACCCGGCGCGCCTCTCTACCCGGCTTCGGCCAAACCGGCGACACGCTAAGGCCACCTGTTTGCAGGGTGCGGAAAATCGCGACGATGTGATCTAGGCGGTCGGCCCGGTGTACCAGCGTGATCGTCCCCCCCAGACGCACCAGGGACAAGCCGGCGGCCAGCCAGTCGGTCAGCCGGGCCGCTCCCTCAACCGCTGCCACCCGCCGCAATCGCTCCTTTGGCACACTGGACCGGCCCGCGGTCAGGTACGGCGGGTTCATGGCGACATGGTCGAAAGCACCGTCTGCGAAAGGCAGCCTGGCAATGTCGCCGGCCACAACGGCTATCCGGCCTGTAAAGGCGTTGGCCGCCACATTCGCCCGGGTTAACGCCGCGAGGTCGGTCTCCCTATCGAGGGCGACGACGGTGCATTCCGGCAGGCGCGCGGCCAGGCAGAGACTGACTGCGCCGGTGCCACAACCCAGGTCGGCCACGCGCTCCCCCGGTTCGGCCCGGACGGCCGCAGCCAGCAGCACAGGATCGACGGCGACCCGGTATCCGCCCACAGGCTGGGCCAAATTGACCGTGCCGCCGAGCAGCGAATCCTGGCTCAGGCCGCCGGGAAACAAAGACTCAAGCATCGGGATCCGAGGCATCCAACGCCGCCCGGGCATTTTCGAGAGACCGGCGCGCCCGGCTGAAGTCCTCATCACTCACCAAAAGCCGGCGCGGGATTGCACCGATGCTTCCCTCCACGATGGCGGTATGGGTGTCGAACACGACGCTATCAATGCCCGCTTGCGACAGCACGGCCTCAGCCCAGGACAATTCCACCAGATCGTTGGTTTTCAATACGGGTTTCACGAACCTGCTGTCTCCCGCCATGTTCTCTCTTGAGTCTGCAGCCATCCGGCCCAGTTGACCGAGCCGAAGGTGCACCTATGGTATGCGCAATCCTGTTCTCGTAAGGGGGCACTGTGGCTCCACCGGACACCGCTCGGCCTACCCAGAATGGCGACGCTCTTGCCGCGCTCCGCGGACTCGTCGCCGACGACATGGCCGAGGTCAACCATTTGATCATCGAGTATATGCAAAGCCCGGTTTCGCTGATCCCGGAACTGGCTAGCTACATCGTGGCATCCGGCGGCAAGCGCTTGCGCCCCCTGCTGACGCTCAGCGCTGCGCGCATGTGCGGCTACGAGGGCGCGGACCATTGGCGCCTCGCCGCGGCGGTCGAGTTCATCCACACGGCCACGCTTCTGCACGACGATGTGGTTGACGAGAGCGACTTGCGTCGCGGCAAGGCCACGGCAAATGCCGTCTGGGGCAACCAGGCGAGTGTGCTGGTGGGCGACTTCCTGTTTAGCCGCTCGTTTCAATTGATGGTGAACACCGGGTCCATCGACGTGCTGCGCATCCTTTCGGAGGCCTCCGCCACTATTGCAGCAGGCGAGGTGCTGCAACTTACCACCGCGGGCGAGCCGGCAACGGACATCGCGGACTACATGCAGGTGATCGAAGGCAAGACTGCGGCTTTGTTTGCTGCTGCCGCAGAGGTTGGTGCGGTGATTGCCGGGCGCTCCCCGCCGGAGACGGAGGCGCTGCGAACCTACGGGATGGAACTGGGTATTGCTTTTCAGTTGGTGGACGACCGCCTCGACTACGACGCCGACCAAGCGGCCCTGGGAAAGACCGTGGGCGACGACTTCCGCGAGGGCAAGGTCACCCTGCCCATCATCATTGCCTACCAGAATGGGACAGCTCAAGAGCAGGCGTTCTGGAAGCGCACCATCGGCGACGGCAATGTTTCGGACGATGATCTGGAAGAGGCACAGCGGCTGCTGCTAAAATACGATTCCCTTGCCGAGACCGGACGCGTCGCCGCCCGCCACGCCACCGCGGCGGCCTCGGCGCTGGCGCTGTTTCCGCGAAACGCCTACCGCCAAGCATTGGAAGATGTCGCCTCCTATTGCATCGCGCGGGCTTATTAGGCGGCGTAGAGAAAGATCTTTCGACGCTTCGCGCTTGCCATCCCCCGGCGGTGCTAGTATACGGGCGGCCTTGTGTCGGACGGAGTGTAGCTCAGTCTGGTAGAGCACTGTCTTCGGGAGGCAGGGGCCGCAGGTTCGAATCCTGCCACTCCGACCAGTAAGATCCCTTAATACCCTTTATAGCATCCCGGCCGTTTCTCCCTGAATGCGGCGATCGCTTCCTTGTGGTCTTCGCCTGCCCGCGCGATGGCAATGTGGCTGCTGACGAGGTCGAAAGCCGTGTCCATATCGCTTCGCAGGCCCTGATCCACCAGCCGCTTGATCAGGCGCACCGACAACGGCGGCATCGAGGCGATGCGCCCCGCCATGGCCAGCGTCTCCTCCATCAAACGGTCGTCCGGGTAGACATGGTTAACGAGGCCCAGTTCGAGCGCCGTATCCGCGCCGATGAATTCCGCCGTCCACAATAGTTCCAGTGCCTGTGCCTTGCCGATCAGGCGGGGCAGGAAGAAGGCACCGCCCCCACCCGGCAAGAGCCCGATCTTGGCGTAGGTTTCGGCGAAGCGGGCGCTCTGCCCCGCGATGCGGATGTCGCAGGCAAGGGCGAGGTCCATGCCGCCCCCTGCTGCCGCGCCGTTCACCGCAGCGATGATCGGCTTCTCGAACCGAGCGACCCGCTTCGGAAAGGCCTGGATCTCCTGCCAGATCCGCTCCTTGGTCGCGTGCGGGCGGTCCTCCTGGCCCGCGCCCATGCCACCAATGTCGCCGCCGGAGCAGAAACCGCGGCCGGCGCCGGTTAGGATGGCGACATGCACGTCTTCGCGCGCATCGAATTCGTCCAGCGCCTCGACCAGACCGAACAACATCTCGCGCGTGAAAGCGTTCAACTTTTCCGGACGGTTCAGGGTCAAAATCCCGACACCGTCCTGTACCTCGATCAATAAATCCTCCGCCACGGCCGTTCCTCCAGCGTTTTCGACTTGGCGGGTAGCGTGCGCCGGGCAGCCTGTCCTGGCAAGCAGCAGGCACCGCGCCGATTGCACCAGGGGCGGTAGATGGGTCAAGATAGGCGCCAAACAGCGCGACCAGCGCCCCTGCACCGAGGAACCGTCATGAACGATGTTTCAGCCGCCAGCCAACCCAGCATTACCCGGGCCGAGCACGCCACAGCCATGAAGGCCTATCAGGAGGAAGGTGTGCGCGTCGCTGCCAAGATAGGCAACCGCGGGCCGGTGCGCTTCGGGCCGGACGGCAAGCTCCACCGGGATATCGTCGAAGCCTACTGGAAGCACGGCTTCTATATCTTCGAGGGTGTGATCGAGCAGGAGGAACTCGCGGAACTGCGGCAAGGCTGCATGGAGATGCTGGAGCGGGCACCGGTGCGGAAAGGCGCGACGGTGGACGCGAAAGGGCGCCCAGCGCTCGGCCAGGGTTTCGCCCGGCCGGCCTATTATCTGACGAAGCCGCTCTCGGACCCGCATGGCGGGACCCAGGACCTTGGTGGCCGGCACCCGACCAAGATGAGCGAGCCCCAAGCGGACGAGGACGCGCCGGAGGACGTGGTGCTGCGCATGTACGGCATGTGCCAAGCCATTCCGGCGGCCCTGCGCGTCTACGGGCAGCCTCATCTGCTCTTAGTTGCCGAGGCGATCAACGGGGAGGATTTCGTTCCCTACAACGATGTGATCTTTGTCAAGCAACCAGGCCTCGGCCCCTCGGTTTCCTGGCACCAGGACGGCGTCACCCACTGGAACAGCCCGGACTGGGACGAGGGCATTCACGGCTTCAACTTCCAGGTCCAGCTCTACGCGACGACGCCTGCGAACGCCCTCTGGATCATTCCGGGCTCGCACAAGCAGGGCAAGGCCGACATCAGGCGCATGGTGGAAGAGAACGGTGGCAGCGATGAACTTCCAGGCGCCATGCCGCTGGTCTGCAACGCCGGCGACGTCACCGCGGTGAACCGGCAGATGCTGCACGGGTCTTTCGCGAACTCCTCGCCCGACATGCGCATGTCGATCACCTTCGGTTTCCATCGCCGCCGCTCGGTGCTGGGACAGATCCCGGCGCTGGGTATGGCGGGCGAGAAAAAGCCGATGGACGAAACCCGGATCGAACGCCGCTCCGCCGTCGTGCAGGTTGCTATTGATGCCCGCCACCGGCGCTTCCCGGACGAGACCCCCTTCCGCTACCGGCCCTTCGCCGGCCGGGAAGACAAATTCCGGTACAGCGAAGAGATCTTCGAGCAGGTGGTTCGAGACTATAACCTCTACGACTTGGCGATCTGAGGGCGGCAGGGCGCCCTATTTCAGCCGGACCTTCTCCGGCATTTGCGTGCCCCAGGGCATCAGGGCGACGGCAGTGACAGCGTTTTTGGGTGAGCCTTCGATCAGCTTGTCGGAATAGGTCAGGTAGACCAGCACGTTGCGCTTTTCGTCGTAGAAACGGACGACGCGGAGGTTCTTGAACCAGAAGGAGCGGCTCTCGCGAAAAACCTCCTCTCCCTCTTCTTCCCCCTCGACGGGTTCGCGGAACTTGATCGGGCCGACCTGCCGGCAGGCGATGGAAGCGTCGGAGGTCTCCTCCGCCACGCCGATGGCGCCAGAAATGCCGCCCTGACGGGCCATGGAAATGTAGCAGGTGACGCCTTCCACCTTCGGATCATTGAAAGCTTCCACGGCGATGTGCTTGTTGGTGCCCACCCAGTTGAATGCGGTGTCGACCCGGCCGATTTCGTCAGCGCTGGCAAATGCAGGCATCATTGCCGCGAGCAAGCAAAAAGCGATTCGCAATAGGCTGTTCCCTCTCAAGCGGATGAACTCGCAGAGCATTCCCTGTACGAGACGATCAACTACGCCGCCTGCCGCGATCCTTGGTCAAGCGGGCTCCCCCGTGCGCATCGCTGCGGCTCTCTCCGCGCGGTTCGGCAGGTCCGCCATGATCGCCTCCCGCTCTTCCTCGGTCAGGCGGCTCCACTTGGCGATTTCGGGGAGGGCGCGGAAACAGCCGCCGCAGTATCCCGTCTTCGGGTTGACGCTGCAGATGCGGATGCAGGGAGATGGAATAGGCTTGTGCATGCCGCCTCCTCTAGCACAGGCCCGCGTGCTAAACCAAGGGTCCGCCCTTTCTCACGGACCCGCCAAGGAGCACGCACCATGCAACCTGCCAAGGAACTCGGCCTCGGCTTCTACTGGAACGA
>CAYYSC010000124.1:0-8241 GCA_964474065.1 uncultured Rhodospirillales bacterium
ATTAATACGACATGCTTGCCCGTCTCGATGGCCCCGATGACGAAGCGAGCACCCTCCATGATTGCGCTCGACCCTTCGACGAGCGTTTCAACGGAGCAACTTTGCGCAAGCAGCATACCGTCAGCGCAGACGGGTAGCCGACCAGCCCGGATAGCGTCCTCAACGCCCGCGGCCGTCTCGACCACGGTATAGGGAATCTCCAATTCTTCAGCACACGATACCGCTGTATTGATATTTTTGTCACAAAGTCCAAGGCAACGCACGCCGCGGGTAATCAGCATTTGATACAAGATACCTTTACCCATCGCGCCAGCGCCGATGATGGCGACCCCCAAGGGCTCCCGACGGCTACTCAACAACCTCATGAGCCGCGAAGACAACATTAGCTACTCCTATAATCAAGCCCCCGATCATTTCGATAACAATATAACGTGCTTGTCCTACTCACCTATAACTTCTGTTAATCTGTCATCATCTATAGGTAACGCTAATTCTCCAAATGGAGGCATCAATCTTACGCAGGAAGGCGGGCGAGTCCCCCCTTGCCCAGCGCGGCTGCCCGTGCGGTAATACATCCAACCGTAGAAGACCGATGAGGACGCCCCATGACTTTGAATAGCGTGACCGACGTTGACGCCTCGAGCCCCAAACACCTCGCCGACCAATACTCGATCGTCGGCGTAGGCGAGACCGCCTACACTCGCGGCGGTAACCCGCGCACCACCCGCGCCATGGCGACGGAAGCCATCTCCAAGGCGATGGCGGACGCCAACATGACCGCCGACGATGTCGACGGGATGTTGAGCTATAGCGGCGCCGACAGCACCTTCTCGCCCTTTATTGCGGGCGACCTGGGGATCCGCCTCAACTTCTACATGGACGTGTTCGGCGGCGGCTCCTCGACGGAGGCGCTGATCGGCATCGCCATGGGCGTGATCGAGGCCGGCATGTGCAAGACGGTCGCCATTTTCCGCTCGATGAACGGCTTCAGCCAGGTGCGCATCGGCGGCACCGGCGCCCGCTCCGCCGTGCCGGTGAAGGGCGACGAACTGCACTCCCGCGCCTATGGCTGGCAGGCCGCAGGCCAGATGTTCGCGCCGACTTTCATGCGCCACATGTACGACTACGGTACCACGCCGGAGCAGGTCGCGATGGTCAAGGTCACGCACTCCCAGCACGCCGCGCGCAACCCCAAGGCCTACTACAAGAACATCGTCACCGTGGACGACGTTCTGGCCAGCCGCTTCATCGTCAAGCCGCTACACTTGCTCGACTGCTGCGTCGAGACGGACAACGCCACCTGCATCATCGTTACCCGCGCCGAGCGCGCCCGGGACCACCGGAGCGGCCCGCACGCGCTGATCCGCTCGGTCGTCGGCCGCTGCTGCAAGCCGCGCATCGACATGCACTATCAGCACGGGCCGATCAGCACGGTCGCCGGCCACTATGCCAAGGAAATTCTCTGGCCGAACGCGGGCCTGGGGCCGGAGGATGTGAACGTGACCGGCGCCTACGACGCCTTCACGTTCACCTCCATGCTGCAATTGGAGGATTACGGCTTCTGCAAGAAGGGTGAGGGCGGGCAATACGTCTCCGACGGCTCCATCCGGCTTGGCGGCAAGCGGCCGAACAACACCAGCGGCGGTCACCTCTGCGAGGGCTATACCCACGGCATGAACATGGTAATCGAAAACGTCCGTCAGATCCGTCGCGAGATCGACGACGCCTGCCCCATCGGCTCCGACGGCAAACGCCAGCACACCCACGACTACTCCGACAATGGCTCCTGCCGTCAGGTGAAGGACGTGGAGGTGACGGCCAATCTCGGCTGGGCGATGCCGGGCACTGGCTCGGCGATGGTCATGGTCAAAGGGTAAGGGAGAGTAAAACAATGGCTGGTCAAATTACCGCCGAACACCTCGGCATGACGCTGACGATTGACGACCTGGATCACGAGAACAAGGAGTTCTTTGGCTGGTGCGCCAAGGGTGAGTTCCGCCTCCAGAAAAACCCGAACAATGGCCTCGTCCGCTACCCTCCGACCACCCGCTGCCCCTGGACCGGCGACGCCGAAAGCGAGTGGGTGCCGGTGGAGGGCAAGGGCACGGTCTATTCCTATAACGAGGTCCACCACGCCATTCAGCCGGCGTTCAAGCAGCACACGCCTTACATGCTTCTCCTGGTGGAACTCGATACGCAGAAGGGCCAGCCGACCGAGTATGAGGGTCTGCGCGTCGCCGGCAATCTGGTCACGCCAGACGGCGAGATGGCACCGCCGGAAGTGGTGAAGAAGGTCGGTATCGGCAGCCGGATGCGCATGGTGTTTAAAAAGGTCTCTGACGAGATCGCGCTGCCCATGTGGACGCTGGACGAAGACGCGGAGCAACCGGCAAAGCCCTGGCGCTACCCTCAGGAGTAGGCTCGTTTCTGTCGATGAAGAGAAAAACCCTGGAAGCGCTGAAATGCTTCCGGGGCCAATTTCAACAAGTCCAACAGCAACCCAACGGACTAATCGAGCGCCAACTCCGTCACCGCCTGGGCGATAACGCGGGTGCCAGCCGCAAGATCGCTGGCCTTGGCGTTTTCCGCCTCGTTATGGCTGATCCCGCGCTCACAGGGAACGAACACCATCGCGCTCGGGCAAAGCCGGGCCATGTTGCGGGCATCGTGGCCTGCGCCAGAGTACATATCCATATGCGGCACGCCCAGGCGAGCGGCGCTGCGCCGGACGGCCTCCAGCATCGGCCCGTGAAAATCGACGGATACCGAACTCTGATATTCGTTCACCTCGACTCCGCAGGGACCGGCCAAAGCCTTGCACAAGCCTTCGATTTGATCGCCTAGCCGGGCGCGCAGTTCATTGCTCGGGTGCCGGAAGTCGCAAGTAAAGGCGACCCGGCCAGGCACGACCGAGGGAGCGCCCGGAAATGCCTGGAAACGGCCGATGGTGAAGCGGATCGTATCCTCCTCGTCCTCCATCAGGCGGTACAATGCCTGCACCATATGCGTGGCCGCGATCAGTGCGTCCTTGCGGCGGCGGCGCGGCATGGTGCCCGCATGGGCCTCTTCGCCGATGACTTCGATCTGGAATTTGCGCGAACCCTGGATGCCGGTGACGACGCCGACGGTATTGCCGGTTTCCTCCAGCAGGGGAGCCTGCTCGATGTGGCCCTCGACAAACGCGCGATAGGCAGTTCCGAAGGGGCGGTCCTCCACCGGCCCCAGCTTTTGCCGGAACACGCCCAGCTCCCCGCCCAGCACGCCACCGTCCGGCGCTTTCGCCGCAAGCATGCGCTTCAGCTGATCCGGATCGGCAAAAACCTGGCTCCCCATCACGCCAGGCGCGTACCGCCCCCCTTCCTCATTGGTGAAGTTGATGACTTCGATCGGCCGCTCCGTCTCGATACCGGCATCACGCAGGGCATAAAACAGTTCTACCCCTGCAAGCACGCCATAGGCACCGTCAAACCGCCCGCCCGTCGGCTGTGTATCGAGATGCGATCCGGTCGCCACCGGCGCTGCATCCGGCTTCCGCCCTTCGCGCCGCAAAAACATGTTGCCAATGGCATCCACGCCAACGGTGCAGCCCAGTTCGCGCCCCAAGTCCGCCAGCTTGATTCGGGCTGTCATGTCTTCCGGCGTCAGGGCCTCCCGGCAGACGCCGCCCTTCGACGTTCCACCGATGGCGGCGAATTCTTCGTGGAGCCGCCAAAGGCGTGCTTCGTCGATAGCATCGGCAACGGCTCCGAGAACAGCTTCGGACATAACGGAATTCTCCTTCAGGGGACAGATCCGCATCTTGCGGTTCATGGGCGAAACGCTCAAGTTCCCGCGGTGGATACAACTGGGGAATGGCAAAATGCGCGACGAGATGACAGACAAGGTCGTGATGGTGACAGGCGCGACGGATGGGATCGGCCTGATCACAGCGCGCGAGTTGGCCGCAATGGGGGCCAGGGTCTTGCTGGTCGGCCGCAACAAGCAGAAGGGCGCGGCCAGCCTGGCGGCGATCCGCGCTAAAGTCCCTAAGGCTGACCTTGCGTTTTTTCGCGCCGATCTTTCCAGCCAGACGGAGATTCTCAAACTCAGCGGCACGGTGCAGGAAACCGAGCCCAAGCTGGACGTGCTGGTGAACAATGCGGGCGGTATCTTCCTGAACCGGCAGGAGAGCCCGGACGGGATCGAGCTGACATTTGCTCTCAACCACTTGAACTACTTCCTCTTAACCCTGCAGATGCTTGATCTGCTCCGGGAAGCGCCGGCGGCGCGTGTGGTGAATGTAGCCAGCCGGGCCCATGTGGGCGCCACTTTGGATTTTGAGGATTTGGAATTCCGGAGCGCCTACAGCGCGCAAAACGCCTACCGCCGGTCCAAGCTGTGCAACATCATGTTCACTCGGGCGCTGGCGCGACGGCTCGAAGGCTCCCGGATCACGACCAACGCATTGCACCCGGGCTTTGTGCGGACCGCCTTCGGGGGAGCGGGCAATCCTTTGTATTTCAGACTGGCGGTGCGCGCGGCGATGCTGACGATGGGTATCGGCGTGGAGGAAGGGGCCAGGACCTCCATCTATTTGGCGTCTTCGCCTCAGGTGGAGGGCGTGAGCGGGAAGTACTTCGCCAAATCTGCCGAAACAACACCGACGAAGGCCGCACGGGACGATGAGGCTGGCGAACGTCTCTGGCAGATTAGCGAGCAAATGGTCTCCAATGCCAGTGCCTGAAGGCACTGGCCCCTCGCTTGACCGGTTTACGGGGTTTGCGCACGAACCCGCGCGAGCCGGGAAACCGCAGCGAGATCCCAGCCTGCCGCGACGAGAAGAACCGCACTACCCAGGGCGGCGCTGACCACCGGTTCAAGCGGCAGCGGGTCATTCAGTTCCTCGACCTGGATCGCTGAAGCCCATACCCAGGCAATACCCGCACCGACGAGCCCCACTGTCACCGTTGCAGGAACCGCCAAGCTACGGGCGGATAGCGCCTGATGCACGAGCCATTGCCGCGCCTCTCGGTCTTCCGGGGCCGCCATTGCTAGATCCTCGGCCGCAGATGCCGCACGCCGGCGTTCCTCGGAGGAACGAAGGAACAATAGTCCCAAGACCGTTCCTAGAATCAGCGGGAATAACTCGATGAAAGTTCGCAGATCGATGGGCAGGGCGCCCCCCATACCGGAAAGGCTGGTCAACTGTTCACTCTGCGCTTGGAATTGCTGTTCCAGTTCCTTTTGTTGCGCTTCGGCTTCGTTTTCCAGTTCCCGCTGCGCCTGGACGGCTACTTCAATCTGCTCGGTCACCCCGCCAGCGACACCCGCAACCCGGTCCATCTGCTCGGCAATACTGCGCGTGACCGCATCGGCGTAGGCGACCTTCCCGCTGACCGTGGACCACCAGTCGGCGCCGAGCGACTCGGCTACCCTGGCGTCGTGGTGGATTTCTACCTCCTGCACCCGTTTGATTTCTTCCTTCAGTTCCTTGTTCGCATTGCGAAGGTTATCGACCACCTCGTCGTCGGCCTCGCCGGCCTGTGACAGCGCTTGCGACGTCGCCCGCTCCAGCTTCTCCAGCGCGTCGAGATAGGCGGGTTTTATGCGTTGCTCCCATTCCTGGTGAGCTCGCTGATATGCAGGCGCGACAATCTGCGTTTCCGCGTACCGCTCCATGAGGTCGGGGGCGCTGGGTTTTTCCTCTGCAACTGCAGTTAAGGCCTTGTGTAATTCCGCGCTGACGGCCGCAGGAAGCTCTTCACCAGGCTTGCCGTCAGGACGCCGGGCGCCGGGGAAAGGAGATTGCTGCTGATTGGGATAAGGTCCCTGCTGCATTTGCATCTGTTGCTCAGGCCATTGACCCGGAAACGGGGACTGATCCTCCCCTGCCGGCGGGACCCGCCCGTTCATCGCTGCGCGCACGAGGGGCTGCAGCGCCTGGAAATCGGCGATCATCTGCTTCGTCGCCCGGTCTAGGGCCATTTCCAGCTTTTTTCCGGCATTGGCAGCAGCGCTCGCGAGCTTTTCGACGTCGGTGCCAACCTTTTCCAGGAGGACCTCGTTCGCCTGTTTCGCCGCCTCAATCTCGTCCAGTTCCTCCGCTGTTTCCAGGTATGGACCTATCGTCAAGAGGTGGGCCAGCGCGAAAAGCCCGGCCACAAGGAACAGCGTGCGCCGGGCGCTGGCGAAGCTGGCGGCGGCCGACTCGAGCATTTCCCGAGCGGCGTCGGCCACATAGCTCATCTACGTGCCTCCTTTGGTCGGCGGACCGAGCCAGAAACGGTCCGGCTAGGCGCGCGGCTTGCGCTTGATGCCCTGCTCCACCAGCGGCATAACGCGCTCTGTCAACACATGCATCTGTTCCAGCACGTGGTTCTGGGGCATGCCCGGCCACTGGATGGGACAGAAAACATCGGTGGCGCCCGTGACATTGATGAAGGTGATCAACTGCTCGGCCACTTCCTCGGCACCGCCGAACAGGAACCGATCGCGCACCAGTTCGTCGAAATCCATGCCAAGATCGTTGTCGCCGGCGGGCATCGCCTTATCCTGGCCCCAGTCGTGATAGGCCTTGTACTTCGCCTCCAGATAGGGGCGAGCAAGGCGCATGGCTTCCTCGCGGCTTTCCGCGATGAACATTTCCCGGGCAATGGCGAGCGACGCCGGGAAGGGCTTGCCCGCTTCGTCCAATGCCCGCCGGTAAACGTCCATCTGCCGGCGGATCGTATCCGTGCGATTGTGGGGCGGAATGATCCAGCTATCGGCAATCTGTGCGGTGCGGACGATAGCGGCATCCGCGTTGGCGCCGATCCACATCGGCGGCCGCGGTTTCTGGAGCGGCTTCAGCGAGCATGACGCGCCTATCAGTTCGAAATGCGAGGCCTTCATCGTCACGGTCTCTTCGGTCCAGAGCCGTTTGATGGCCTCGATATTCTCGACGAACCGCCGGACCCGCTCCGCCTGGGTGGTGCCGAAGGCGGCGAACTCTACCTCGCGATACCCCAGCCCCGAACCGAAGATCAGCCGCCCGCCGCTGATCAGGTCCAGCGCTGCCAGTTGCTCTGCCATGTCCAGGGGTTTGTGGAGCGAGAGCAGCGTGATTCCAGTCAGCAGGTGTATGCCCGGCACCTCGGCCGCGACCCGAGCTAGGAACGGGAACTGCTGAATCTCTTGGAACGGTGCGGATGAGTAGTGCTGGGACTTGGCGATGGTCTTGAAACCCAGTTTCTGCGCCAGGCGCGCCTGCTCAAAAAGTTCCTCCAGCCGGATTTGCATGTCGTCGCCAGCCGGGAACTGGCCCCGAATTGCGAAGGTGAGATTCATGGCGTTTCCTCCCGTGTTTTCTTTCCTTCCTCTTACACCGGGGCGCAGGCGCGGATCGCTTCCTCGAACACCAGCGCCGCGCCCGGACCGCGGGCAAAGGGACTGATAATCGGTTCCTCAATACCGCTCTCCCGGTAGGCCTGCAGCCGCTCGCGGCATTCCTCCGGAGTGCCCGCGACACTGGTCGCAGCAACCATGGCGTCGGAGACTGCGGCGATGGCGGTCTTGTGATCGCCCCTCCCCCACGCCTCGGCGATTTTGGCCGCCTCATCGGCAAAGCCATGCTCGGCGATGAGCCGGTTGTAGCGGGGGAAGAAGCCAGCGTAGAGCGCCAAGCCGGGCCGCATGCGATCATAGGCCTCCTTCCGGTCATTCGCGACGGAGGTCGGCAGCAGCGAAGTGATTTTGATCTCTGCCGGATCGCGACCGGCTCTGGCCGCGCCTTCGGCCAAGTGCTGGCGAACCTCGCTGGCGGTCTTTAGCGTGCTCCGCGTAAGAATAATCCCATCAGCGATCTCGCCCGTGGTCGCTACCATTTTCGGGAACAGCCCAGCCGCATAGATCGGCAGGGACGGCCTTAACGGCTGAAACCAAAGATCGAAGTTCTCAATGGAGACCGTCTCCCCCTCGTAGGAGACTTGGCCATCCCGCATCAGGTTGCGGACGATCTCAACCGTCTCACGCACCCGGGTAATCGGTTTGGCATAGGTGACGCCGTGCTCCGGCTCGACCTGCACCTTGTGGCTGGAGCCGACGCCCAGGATGAAGCGGCCCGCGGAAAGCTGGTCAACGGTCATCGCGGCCATGGCAATCGTCGGGATGGTGCGCACGAACACGCTTGTAATGGCGGTGCCCAACTGCAGCTTCGACGTCGCCGTCGCAACCGCGCCCAGCACGGCGAACTGGTCCCCGCCATGCCCTTCCGCCACCCACCCT
>CAYYSC010000125.1:0-8233 GCA_964474065.1 uncultured Rhodospirillales bacterium
CCCCATTCTCGCCCATGTCCGATTTGCCCGTTTGCTCGACGCTGGCACTGACGCGCTCGGGTGCCCGCCTGGACATCGTTTTCAACCGGGCGGACCGCCGGAACGCGCTCACCCATCAGATGATGGTGGAATTGACCGCGGTGCTGCGCTGGACGGCCGCGCAGGAAAACCTGCGTGTCGTTACCCTGCGTGGCGCGGGTGGAAATTTTTCGGCGGGCGGGGACCTGGATGCCATGCGCAACCTGCCGCCATTGGCCGAAGACGGCACCGATCCGCTGGTGCCGGCCTACCGCGAAATGGGCCACGCACTCAGCCTGCTGAATACGCTGCCCCAAGCGGTGATCGCGGCGGTGGAAGGCGCAGCCGTGGGCGGCGGGCTCGGCATGGCCTGCTGCGCGGATTTTGTGATCACGCTGCCCGAGGCGAAGTACGGCATGCCGGAAGCCAAATGGGGCTTCATTCCCAGCCAGATCCTGCCGTTCGTCGTCGGCCGAATCGGCCAGGGCGCGGCACGCGCCATGGTCGCGACCGGCCGTATTGCCAACGGCGAGGACGCCGTGCGTCTGGGTATCGCCCACGAAATGGCCTCAGACTCAGCCAATTTGGAAGATCGCCTGGAACGGTTGGTCAGTGATGCGCTGCTAAGCGCGCCGCACGCACTGGCTGAGGCAAAACGGCTAATCCGTCTGGCGCCTGCTCGCTCATATGAGAACACACTCGACGATGCAGCGGCCAGCATCGTTCGGCTGCTCCGCCAGCCGGAGGCCGAGGAGGGGATCGCAGCGTTTCTGGGGAAGCGGAAACCCTCCTGGTGTCAGGAATAGCGGCCTGCGGCTGAACGTCAGGAATCGGCGTCCGGACGTGGCATCGGCTCTGGCGGCGGCGGTTCATTTTGGTAGTTTTCGCCGCCCTCTGCATCGTGATCCGGCGACCGCTGTCGCGCGCAGATATAGGCCGCCGCCAGCGCGCCCACTGCGGCACCGGCCATCAAATGGACCGCGAAATTAGCGCCGAGGCGAAGCAACATGGTTCCTGCCCTTCTGCGAACGGTAGAGCCCGTAGACGAGGGCTCCGATGAATAACCCCTTAGTGAAGCCGGCGACTGCCGCGGCGGAAGATAACGCGAATATCATTGCAGCCCCCCGCGTTCTGCCTGGCCGCCGTGGGGGCGGCTGGTATCGACGATCAGTTCCGCCGCCAGTTGACGCAATTGTTGCGCCTGGGAAGAGCGGACCGCGATGTACTGCCCTTCCGCAAGCATGTCATCCGAAATCAACTGCAACATGGCAGCCCAGGTCATCGGCTTGCTGTGCATGATTGGCACCTTTCGTTGTGGACGTCCCTGTTACGTCCATGCCAGGGCCGCAGATCAGGAAAGCTCGGGGTGAACCGTCAGCCGGGCCGATCCGTAAGCTGTCAGGAAACACGGAGACAAACCACCATGATTCAACTCGCGACCCTCGCCCTCCTCGCGCTTGTCTTTTTCCTCGTCACCAGGCCCGACGGCCGCCATCGTTTTGCGGCGGCGTCCGTTTACCGCCGTCGCACCTGGTAACGAGATGTAACTGACGATTACTCCGTCTGCGCGAAAAGTTCGCGGCCGATCAGCCAGCGCCGGATTTCTTGTGTGCCCGCGCCGATCTCATAGAGCTTGGCATCACGCAGCAAGCGTCCCGTAGGGTAGTCGTTAATGTAGCCATTGCCGCCGAGGCATTGGATCGCTTCAAGCGCCATCCAGGTAGCCTTTTCCGCCGTGTAGAGGATCACCCCCGCCGAATCCATTCGGGTGGTATCGCCCCGATCGCACGCTTTGGCAACGGCGTAGGCATAGGCTTTGCAGGCATTCATGGTGGTGTACATGTCGGCAAGTTTGCCTTGCATGAGCTGGAAGTTGCCGATCGGCGCGCCGAACTGTTCGCGCTCATGCACATAGGGCAGCACCGTGTCCATGCACGCCTGCATAATGCCGACCGGCCCGCCCGAGAGAACCAGCCGTTCGTAGTCCAGACCGCTCATCAAGACTTTCACGCCGCGGCCAACGCCACCCAGCACGTTCTCTTCCGGCACTTCACAGTCCTGAAAGATCAACTCGCAGGTGTTGGAGCCGCGCATGCCCAGCTTGTCCAGCTTCTGCGCCGCGCTGAAGCCCTTAAAGCCCTTCTCGATCAGGAATGCGGTGATGCCGCGCGGGCCCGCCTGCGGATCGGTCTTGGCGTAAACCACCAGCGTGTCCGCGTCCGGCCCGTTTGTAATCCACATCTTGTTGCCGTTGAGAATGTAGCGGTCGCCCTTCTTGTCGGCGCGCAACTTCATCGAGACGACATCCGAGCCGGCGCCCGGCTCGCTCATGGCGAGTGCGCCCACGTGCTCACCGGAAACCAGCTTCGGCAGATAGCGGCGCTTCTGTTCCTCCGTGCCATTGCGGCGCACTTGGTTAACGCAGAGATTGGAGTGCGCGCCGTATGAGAGGCCGATACTGGCAGACGCGCGGCTGACCTCCTCCATCGCCACAATATGTTCCAGGTAGCCCATGCCGCTGCCGCCATAGTCCTCCTCGACGGTGACGCCGAGCAGGCCGAGATCGCCGAGCTTGCGCCAGAGATGCATGGGGAACTCGTTATCCCGGTCCACATCCGCCGCGAGCGGCGCAATCTCCGCCTGCGCAAAGGCCATGGTGCTCTCCCGCAGCATGTCGCAGGTGTCACCGAGCGCGAAATCGAGGGAGGGGAAACTGTTCGGCAGCATGATCGGTGGTGCCTTCTCAATCCTCGTCACGAGATTGTCGGACTATAGAGCGCCCGCTTTTCCTGTCGAGGCTACCGGTGTTTACGCGATATTTGCCGCTATTCGTCTATCTGGGGCTTTGCTGGCCTTACGGTTGGCCCCCGTTCCCTGGCAAACCGGATTTCCATGGCAAACACCCCCGCAAATATTCTCCTGGTCGAGGACTCGCCTGCCCTGGCGCGGGTGTATCGGGAATACCTCTCCATTGATGGCCACGCCGTTTCCCAGGCAGCCACCGTTGCGGAAGCGCTGGCAGTCTTACGGGGCAAGCCTGCCGATGCGCTCGTTTTGGACCTGCAACTGCCGGACGCGAGTGGCATCGAAGTGCTGAAGCACCTCCGCACCGAAGGGCTGAGCACGGTCGCCGTGGTGGTGACCGCCAACGGCTCGATCAATGCGGCCGTTGAAGCCATGCGGGAAGGCGCGTTCGATTTCATCGTTAAGCCGGTGAGCGCGGAGAGGCTGATCTACACCGTCCGTAACGCCGTGGAACGCCAGCGCCTTACCCGCATTGTCCAGACCTATCGCGCGATCGACCGGGCGCAATTCTGCGGCTTTACGGGCGGCTCACTGGCCATGCAGGCTGTCTACCGCACGATCGAGAGCGCGGCGAACAGCAAGGCATCCATCTTCATCACCGGGGAATCCGGCACCGGCAAGGAGGTTTGCGCGGAGGCGATCCACCAGACCAGCAACCGCGCCTCCCAGCCTTTCATCGCCCTGAACTGCGCCGCCATCCCCCACGAACTAATGGAAAGCGAGATTTTCGGCCATGTGCGGGGCGCCTTCACCGGCGCAACAGGAGACCGGACGGGAGCGGCCCTCCGGGCGCACGGCGGCACACTGTTTCTCGACGAAATCGGCGAGATGCCGCTCGACCTGCAGGTGAAACTGCTGCGCTTCGTCCAGACAGGGTCCGTCAACCCGGTCGGCGGCCAGACGGTGGAGAAAGTCGATGTCCGTTTCGTTTGCGCCACCAATCGCGATCCGCTGCGGCAGATGCAGGAAGGCAGTTTCCGCGAGGATCTGTTCTACCGGTTACACGTCATTCCCATCGCTCTGCCGCCGCTCCGCGAACGGGGCGAGGACATCCTGATGCTGGCGCAACAATTCCTTCGGGAAGCCTCGGTGGAGGAGGACAAAAGCTTCCGCGGCTTCGAGCGTGCCGCCGAGCGCGCGCTGGAGACCTATCCCTGGCCGGGCAATGTCCGCCAGCTTCAGAATGCCATTCGCAACGCGGTCGTCCTGAACGACGGGGAGACGATCACGGCGCAAATGCTGACGGAGGCCCTGCAAGGACAGGATCAACCGGCGCCGCAGGTGCCGACCACTGCCCAGGCCGCCGGCCCTTCCGGCGTCCTCTCCCGCACGCACCTGGCCGATGCACCGCGCGTGCGGCCATTAGCCGAAGTCGAACGGCAGGCGATTGAGTATGCCCTCCAACAATCGGAAAATAACGTGACAAGAGCAGCGGCGATGCTGGAGATCAGCCCATCCACCATATACCGGAAGGTGGCCCGCTGGGGCGGCCCGCATGCTCTCGCTGGATGACGGGCGCTGAACACGGAGGGGGACATCTCATGGCCGAATACCTGGTAACAGGCGGCTGCGGCTTTATCGGGTCGCACTTGGTCGATGCTTTGCTGGCCGTGGGCCATGACGTGCGGGTACTGGACGACCTTTCAACAGGCAAGCGGACCAACATCCCTTTAGAGAAAATCACTCTCATCGTGGGGGATGTCGCCGACCCTGAAACCGTCACCGCAGCCATGCAAGGCGTGGGCGGCTGCTTTCACTTGGCCGCTGTCGCCTCTGTCCAGCGCTCCAACGAACAATGGGTGCCGGTGCATCGCGTCAACCTGACCGGCAGCATTGCGGTGTTCAACGCGGCCCGGACAGCGAACCCTGCCGGACCGGTGCCAGTGGTCTACGCCAGTTCGGCTGCGGTGTACGGTGACAATCCGAACGTGCCGTTATCGGAGACCGAGCGGCCGGCGCCGCTCACCGCCTATGGCGCAGACAAGCTGGGCTCCGAGTTGCATGCGCGAGTGGCCGGACACGTGCACGGCGTGCCCACCTGCGGCCTTCGCTTTTTCAATGTCTACGGCCCCCGGCAGGACCCGAGCTCCCCCTACTCCGGCGTGATCTCCATTTTTGCCAGCAAGTTCGCCGGCAGTCAGGCGGTTACCCTGCACGGGGATGGCCTGCAGTCCCGCGACTTCGTCTATGTGGGCGACGTCGTGAAGCATCTTGTCGCAGCCCTGCGGGCGGCATCCATCTCCGCACCTGTCTGCAATGTCTGTACGGGCCGCGAGACCAGCGTGAAGGCGCTGGCGGAAACACTCGCCGCTCTGTCAGGGGCGGAGCCGGAAATCCGGTACGGTCCGGCCCGGGCGGGCGACATCCGGCACTCGCTGGGAGACCCGGTCTATGCATCGCAAGAGTTGCAGGTTTCTGCGGAAATCGAACTCGCGCAAGGGTTGCAGTTTCTTCTGGATTCCGTTGCTGCCGACTGAGACCCGTCACTTCCCGCGCTAAGCAAAAATCGTTGGCCTAGTGACACGAATCACACTCTGGGCACTTCTCATTGCTTGCGCAGCGCATCGGACTCGGGAGATACTGCTGCAACCATTTGTCAAAAGACCGCGGTAGGGGGAGTAGCGACATTACAACCATTTTTTTGCATACCGTCTTGTGGCATCAATAGCCTTCGGTTCGCTGAAACTTAAACACTGGACCGGATAATTAGCGTCAGCGGGAACGGCTTGACCTCGGCTTGGGGCCTTCGCTCCCGCTTGATGGAGGTAAAGGAGATCATCCAATGGTTGCGCAGCATGTAAGACCAGCCTCGCTCCGGAATTCGGAGGGCACGGCTTCGTCGCATGTTGAGCCACTTCGGGAGACTCCCGGCGTCGTCCTGTTCGGGGGAGATTCCTTGTTTCGGGAGGGGCTCAAAAGCCTTCTGACCCGAAATAACCTGAGAGTGGTGGCGGAGGTCGAGGCTTTCGCTGAGGCATCGGGGCCCCAGGGCATGGCAAAACCGGACGTGGTGGTGGCCGTTTCGCCAGAGTTCAACGGCATTGACGGCCCGGCTTGGCGAGAGCGCTTCGAACAAAGCTGGCCCAGCTGCTTCGTCGTTGTGGTCGCCGCCAGTAGCGATGACAATGTCCTGATCGAAGCTTTACGGGCCGGGGCAGACGGCTGCCTTTTCACGGATATGTCGGGCGAGACGATGGCCCAGGCGATCAAGCTGGTGGCGATGGGGGAAAACGTCTTTCCCACGCGGGTCGGCAAAGCGTTTACCCACAGCATTGTCCGGGTAGAGCGGTCGAAACTGACGCCGCGAGAGCGGGATATCTTGCGCGGGCTTCTGGCCGGCCACTCCAACAAGATGATCGCCAATGCCTTGGGTACAACTGATATGACCGTCAAGGCGCAACTCCGCCACCTGCTCCGCAAGCTGGGCGTCGCGAACCGCACCCAGGCCGCACTGTGGGCTAGGGAGCAGGGGCTGGACCGCGAATTTCACCTTTGATCTGCTGATCTGCGCCCGGTTGCCTGCCACCTTCCGTTGTCTGCGAGTCTTGCGTCCCCATTCGATTCATGGGAAAGGCTCGCATCCTTCCCGCAAGTTAGAAAAACGCAGTCAGAATGCCCGCAAACAAGAAAGTGTATGTCCTGCCTGGCGACGGCATCGGTCCGGAAGTAGTGGCAGAGGTGCGTCGCATCATCGATTGGATGGACAAGCGCAGGCACGTTTCCTTCGACCTTTCCGAAGGGCTTGTGGGCGGTGCAGCGCTGGACGCGCACGGCACGCCGTTGAAGGACGAAACGCTGGCTGACGCGATGGCGGCGGACGCCGTGCTGTTCGGTTCTGTCGGCGGACCGAAGTGGGACGACCTGCCGTTCGAGAAAAAGCCGGAGCGCGGTCTGTTGCGCCTGCGCAAGGAAATGGACCTGTTCGCGAACCTGCGCCCGGCCCTGGTGTTCGACGCACTGGCTGACGCTTCTTCGCTGAAGCGGGAGCTGGTCGCGGGCCTCAACATCATGATACTGCGGGAGTTGACTGGCGGTATCTATTTCGGCGAGCCGCGAGGGATCGAGACCTTGCCAGACGGCCGCCGCCGGGGGATCAATACCCAGGTCTACACCTCGGACGAGGTGCAGCGCGTCGCCCGCGTCGGCTTCGAACTGGCGCAGAAACGGGACAAGCGGGTGATGTCGGTAGAGAAGGCCAACGTCATGGAGTCCGGCCAGATGTGGCGGGAGGAAGTCCAAAAAATCCATGACACGGAATATCCGGAGATAGAACTCGGCCACATGTACGCGGATAACTGCGCAATGCAGCTTGTCCGCGCGCCGAAACAGTTCGATGTGATCCTGACGGACAATCTTTTTGGCGACATCCTTTCGGACTGCGCGGCCATGCTGACCGGCTCGCTCGGCATGCTGCCTTCCGCTTCGCTAGGCGGCGAAGATCCGTCTACCGGGCGGCGCATGGCGCTCTATGAGCCAGTGCACGGATCGGCGCCGGACATTGCGGGCAAGGGCAAGGCCAACCCGCTTGCCGAGGTGCTCTCCTTCGCGATGCTGCTCCGCTATTCCTTCGACATGGGGGAGGACGCGGACCTTATGGAGAAGGCCGTCGATCAGGTGCTCAACAGCGGCAAGCGCACTGGCGATATCATGACGCCGGGTGGCGAATTGATCTCCACGGAGCAGATGGGCCAGGCGATCGTGGCGGAACTGGATAAGTTGGCAGCCTGACGCGGCGTTCGGCCTTTTTGCACTGCAGCAAATTGGTCTAGGCTTCTCTCTGAGGCGCAACCCCAGAGAGAGGCTCCAAGACCATGCCCAAAGTCGCGATCATCGGAACCGGCGGCACCATTTCCTCCATCGGCCACGGGCCGCTGGACCTGCTTGACTATGCCCATACGGGCGAGAAAATGACCGTGGAACAACTCCTGGAGAAGTTCCCGGTCGTGCGGGAAGCGGCGGATCTGGTCCCGGTACCGTACAAGGCGGTCGGCTCACCAGAGATCGGGCCGACGCATTGGCTGGAACTGACAAAGCTCGTTCACGAAACCGTGGCGAAGCATCCGGATCTGGACGGCGTGGTTATCACGCACGGCACCGCAACGACCGAAGAAACGGCCTACTTCCTCAATCTGTCGCTGAAGGTCGAGCAACCGGTCGTCGTGGTTGGCGCCCAGCGGCCGGCAAGCGCGGAGAGCACGGACGCGGCACTGAATCTCTACAACGCCGTTCGCACCGCAGCATCGCCCCATTCACGCGGCATGGGCGCCCTGGTCATGCTGAATGACGAAATCCAGAGCGCGCGGGAAGTGACCAAAACCTCCACTCTCCGTCTGCAGACCTTCCGCACGGCGGATTTCGGCGTGCTCGGGCAAGCAGACGGCGATGAGATCTGCTACTACCGCCAACCGCT
>CAYYSC010000126.1:0-8227 GCA_964474065.1 uncultured Rhodospirillales bacterium
GCTTCGGTCGTGATCGTCGCGGGATACTTGGCGGCGCAGCGGTTATGGCCGGCCAGGTAAGCGACTATTCTGGTCTGGATCGATTTCTGCACCGGCTGGCGTTTGCCGGTGGCATGGTGCAGAAGGCTGCGGCGGACATCGAAGATGCGATGTTTGCGAAAGTCGTGGCAAGCGGCAATGCCATTGCTCCGATTTTCGTCACCTCCCTGCCGCGGGCCGGAACAACGGTGCTGCTAACGGCGCTCGCCAGTCTCCAGACCCTTGCGAGCCATACGTACCGCGATATGCCTTTCGTCATGGCGCCAATGCTCTGGTCACGCCTCAGCGGTGGCTTCCAGAAGGACAGCGGCTTGAAGGAGCGGGCGCACGGCGACGGGGTGAAGGTTGGCTACGATAGCCCCGAGGCCTTCGAGGAAGTGTTTTGGCGAGCGTTCTGGCCGCACAAATTTACCGATACCGGCATTGGCCTTTGGACGGAGTCGGATGCTGATGCCGAGGCTACCGCCTTTTTCCGGAAGCACCTCGCCAAGATCGTAACCCTGCGTTGCGGCACGGGTGTGGGACAGGGCCGCTATATCTCCAAGAACAATGCGAACATCGCCCGCCTCGATCTGATCCCGGCGATGTTCCCGGACGCCCGTATCCTCGTGCCGGTGCGCAGTCCGATGGCGCACGCGGCGTCCCTGATGCGGCAGCATCACAACTTTCTGGAGCGGCACGGCTCCGACGCATTCACCAAGCGGTACATGCGCGACATCGGCCATCTGGAGTTTGGCGAGCTGCACCGGCCGATTCAGTTTCCCGGGTTTGCGGCGCGCGCGCAGTCTCTCAGTCCCGAAGTCTTGGATTACTGGCTCGCGTACTGGATCGCTGCCTTCGAGTATGTGAAAGAGCATCGGGAGCGCGTGGCGCTTGTGTCACACGAGGCCATTTGCAATGACGCGCTGGCCACGGTCCGGAACCTCTTTACGGCCTTGGGCATCGAAGCTGCCGAGCAGGAAAGAGCGGTAGCGGCTCATTTCCGGCCGGGGCCGGAAAACAACCGTCCCTTTCCGGATCATGATCTGGCGCTCCGCGCCGAGGCCGAGGCGCTGTACGCGGATTTGATCGGCTAGGGGCTCTCCCAAAAACCCTATCGTGCCTGGTACGGCAAAAGGCAACAAATCCACGCTGAGGGAAGCCGTCCGATGAACCTTATGCCGTCTGCCCGCGTTCCCTGTCACCGAAACGCCGCTGGATCGGGCACTGGTGGAAGCAGTGCCCCTGGGATGGAGCGCGCCGCCGGCATGTCCTTTTCAAAAGCGGCTCATGACTTGGCGGGCAAAGTCTTCGGCGAAGCGCCATTTGGCATCGACTCCGGTCGCCCACATGATCTCTTGCAGACCCTGCGTTTCGAGTTCACGGATCTGTTCCACGAGTTCGTCAGCGGTTCCCACAAGGCAAGTGGCGCGAATTAGCGTCTCGTCGATGAGTTCCGCTTCGCCGGGGTGAAGGTAGGTGTAGTGGAATTCGTGCGTGCGTAGGTGGCGCAGTTCCGAAGCGGTTTCTTCGACCAGTGTGCAGTAGCGTTTCCACATCGGCTTCAGGAACTCCGGAACTTCGACTCCCCGCTCATGCACCTCGTCGTAGAAGTAGTACACGCTGGCCATGACATTGGGGCCGATGAGCCGCTTGATCCGGTCGCTGTCCACGGCCTCGCCGGGCTCCAGCAGGGCGATGTTGGTCAGGGCACAGTTCAGGAAATCGCTGCCGATATCCCGTCCGATCCGGGCAGCGCCCTGCCTAGCGTGGCTCATCGCTTCCGGTACCGCTACGCCTCGCGGCGGGATCGCGAACACCAGCCCGTCTCCGAACTCGCCTGCCAAGCCCATGGCGCGGGGGCCGAAGCCGGACACATAGAGCGGAATTTTCGGCTCCAGATTCATGTAGCCGGTCTCGTCGTGCATGAGCATTTTGATCGGCTTGGTGACGCCGGAGTGCTTGTAGTCCACCGTCTCACCCCGCAGCAGAGCAGACAGTACCTGCAGGTAGTCACGGTATTCAGCGATCTTCATCGGGCGCTGGCCCATGGTGCGCATGGCCGTGTTGCCGGTGCCGATGCCGATGTGAATGCGCCCGGGTGCCGCCGCTGCAGCGACGCTGAACCGGTTGGCACCCGGGCGGAATGCGGGTGCCAGTGATGGCCGTTCCAGGGCCAAGGTGCAGACGGGATGTTTGCTGCGCCGCCAAGGCAAGCACGGCGTAGCAGTCCGAGAACAGCATCTGACTGTCCGTCACCCAGGCTGCGTGGTAGCCGAGCGTTTCAAGGTGGCTGAAAAAACCGATCTCATCGATGTTGGCCATGACGCAGACGCTGAATTTCATGCGGTTCAATCCTGTCACAGCGAGTGGAAAAATCATGGTGCTCATTCTGCCGGGATTATCCTGCTGCAGCTAGAGTAACGCCTTGGACCGCGCGTTCAGTAAGCGGGAGGTATCCTCTTGCCGCTTGACACGTGTGAGTAGAATGGCGGAACTTATTTTCGTGCAGAGCGAGGTACTTACCGGGGGGACCCGTTATGGTCCGGAAGATCGTCAATGTGGGTGCCATCGTCCTTAGCGTGCTGCTACTGGCGGTCACCGGATCTTGGCTGTGGCTCGAAAACCGTTGGAGCGCTTGGACGCCGCCGGAAGGACCTGCCGAGAAAACCGGCTATCACGCGTTCACCAAGGGCGCCTTTGGACTCGAAGCATTTCCGCTGAAATATGCCAGCGTCGCGGGAGAGGTGTCCGGCCCGGCTTTTACGACTACTTTAGAGGATGGCCGGTCGCTTTGGCGGACCTACGGCTTTGTGCCCAATCCCAACGCTGGCGAAGTCAAAGGGCCAGCCTGCCAGGGCAACGCGGAGAACTGGCTCCCTTACGGCTTCGCCGTCACGGACTATCTGCCGCTAACTGCCGTGCAGACTCCGTTGAAGTTTGCCGGGCTCACCTGCGCTTCCTGCCACTCCGGCCATCTCCGCACGGCGGACGGAAGCATCTCGGAGCCGATTTCGGGCATGGGCAACATGGAGCTGGACGTCATTGCGTTTACAGACGCCGTCCGCAACGCTGTGCTGGATCCAACGCTCTCCGCCGGCAAGATTTTGGACGCCTACGAAAGGGCTTGTCCGGACGACGAGACCGGGGTGATTGATGGCCTGATCGAGCGGCTGATGTTGTCGGCCTGGTTATCGGGCATCCGCGAATCGATGGGTAGCGATACCGCGAAGTATGGCCTGCCCTATCATGGCTTGGACATGAAGCAGGCAAACGACATCCCGGCCGGGCCTGGCCGCACGCGTCCATTCCGTTCCATCGTGCGGGTGGCCATGGACCTGCCGGGCGACGAGAACTTCGCCTATTCGAAAATTCCGGTCGTGTTCGAGCAGCGCCAGGACCTCCGGCCCCGCGCTCAGTATGACGGCTCGCTGGGCGACCCGGTCACCCGCAGTTTCATTGCCGCTTATGCCAGCGGTTCCAGCATTACCGCACTGGCCAAACCGGAAGTTGTCCACAACATCCGGCATGCGGCGGCCTACACGGAAACGCTCGGGATCGACATCCCGGTGAAGCCATTCGTGGCGCACTTTCCCGACCACGTCCCTGACCCTGCCGCGGTGGAAAAGGGTTTTGAGGTCTACAAGCAACATTGTGCGAGTTGTCACGGCTACCGACCGGTTGCAGCATCTCCCGACCAGATTGAGCCATGGGTGGCAGAGGGGGAACGGCTTCACGAGTTCGAAGGGGTCGGCCCCTTAGCACCGCCCGATGGCGGGCTCGGCGTCGACGCGGAGCGGGTGACTTTCCGTTATGCCCACGATTTGCCGATGGCGATCTGGACGACGCTGCCGGGCAATCCTGATGTGGTGGCAGAGCAGGAGCGGCGGCTGCAACGGACCATCGACGACGCCCAGGCAAAGAATGCGCCGGCACTTGCCTATTTCTGGGAGAATCAGCTGGTTGCGCTGCAGCAGCGCAAACGCGAATATCGCGACGGGCATCCCCTCTATTTCCCCGCCTGCAAGCCCGGCGAAGAGGCCTGCTCCGACAGGGATCTCTTGAAGCTGGCGCCGCCTTGTTCCGATCATCCGCACGAATGCGATATCACGGATCTGGAAGCGTTCATCAACAATCCTATTCCCTATGTCTTCTTGCGGGCACCTTACCTGCATAACGCTTCGGTGCCGACCATGGCACAATTGATCAACCTGGAAGAGCGGCCCGATCAGTTCTGCCGCGGCGAAAACGTCTACGATCCCGAAGCGATGGGCTATGTCGCTCCCGCTCCGGTCGACGGCAAATGCCCGGACCCCAGACAGCCGTTCCTGTTTGACGCTGCCGAGAAAGGCAACGGAAACCAAGGGCATAACTATCCAGCATGGGACCCGGAAACACTGACACCAGCCCAACGGAGCGATCTTGAAGCCTTGCTCGCCTACCTGAAGACCATATGAGGCGCGCGATGCAACGGGCTCAACGGGAATTCGCATCGAAGTCGCCGCCACGCCTCCGGCCGGAGCAACTGGCGTTGACGCTGTCGCTCTTTGCCGTGTTGATGGCTTTCGCAACGTTTTACGCGTTGACCCAGCCGAACCCGGCCTACTTCCGGGCGAATGCCTATGGCTGGGGCTCGGCGCTCTTGGCGGCGCCCGCGCTGTTCATTTTGATCGTGCGGATCGGCCGGGCCCATCTGGATCACTCGTGGCGGCTGTTCTGGACAGCTGGTTGGCTGATGCTGGCGGCGCATGGCTGGGCTTCGCTGGGTCTCTCCCATCTGTGGCGCCCTGACCTGGTCGCGGCCGAGTTCGGCTTCTGGGGTGCGCTGGCGTTCTGGGGCGTAGAGATCGTGTGGCTGATCGACCTGTTTGCCGCGTGGACCCGGCTGGACTGGGCCCGGGCCGGCAGCATCTATGCAGGATGGCAGGTTTTTGCGGCGGCCGTGGTGTTTCTCGGCCATTTGGCGGCGCTGCTGACAGTGGGCGGCGCGTTGGCGCTTGCAGTGGCTATCGTGCTGATCGCGGCTGTTACGATCGGTTCCCTCATTCGCCTGCACCTATGGGAGCAGGGCCGATGACAGCAATACGGCGTTCCAAAGCGGACCGGCCATTGCTCGATAGCCGGGTAGCCGCTGTCTCGGTGTTTGCCGCCGGTCTCGCGATCACGGTCTTCCTCAGCCTCAGTGCGGAAAATCCAGACTTCGCCCGGGCAAGATATTCGGTTTGGCCGGTGATCGCGCTGGGCGGCTGGGCAGTAGCTCTGATGATCCGCCACGGCTTTACCCTGGCACTGGGCGCGACGCACTGGCGTTGGTGGTGGTCGGCGGGACTGGCTGCTTATGCCGTGCATCTCTATTGGGGTTTCGGTGCCATCTATGCCTGGGATCTCGGTTTGGTGGTGGAAGGGCAGGGGGCAATTGTCGCCGTCGCCAACTTCGCCCTGTTGGTTCTCTGGATTGCAAGCGTTGGAGCGGCATGTACGGGGGTGCCGGCGAATTGGCTTCACGTGCTGACGGCGGGCCTGTTCGTCATCGCGACCCTTGCCTCTACCATCCTGTTCGGGCGAGGCATGTCTGCCTTCGGTGGCGTGATGGTGCTCCTGCTCTGGCTCACGGCGTTCTACCTTCGAGTGCCCAAACGAAAGACCTAAGTCATGGCCGATCCGATCAAGCCGTCGCCGTTTGAGGAGCCGAAGGGTGTGGAGCCGACGGCGCCGGAGGTGCCGCCCAAGTTCCTGTTGGTTCAGTTCTGGCGGGATATTTTCGGCAAGGAAGTGCAGAGCGCCGCGACCTATAGCTATCTCTGGATGGCGGACCAGATGGGGCACGTGGCGCTTGGGATCATCCTGCAGTTCGCGCTGACGTTCGTGCTGCAGTATTTGTTCGGCGTTGGTGCAACCTGGGCGAGCGGCATTGCCCTGATTGGGATTGTTGCCGTCGTATCGTTCTGGGAGTTCCGCGCTTATACGGTCTCGGCACGCAACGCTGACAGCAATAGCTTTCCGCTGGACAAGCTCCTGCTTCGGGACAATGCGGTGATCGCCTCCGCTTACATGATATTCGGTGTCCTGGCGGGTTACGCATTCCACCTCCCCGGCTGGTGGGGTGCATTGATATTTGTGATCGCCGTTGCGCTTTCAATCTATTATGCGCCCTATTGGCTTCGGCAAAAAATCATATGGCAGAAGGCGGCGCTGCCCTATCTCTCGCGGCTGGCCGACCTCCGGGCGCCTGTGCCGGTGGAGCAGGCGAGGGCGATTCAGGCGCTGATCGATTCTCATCCCGGTTCCCCCCCTTGGCGGCAGGTCGTTATTGCCGGGCCGGTCGGTTCCGGCCGGACACCCATGGTCACGGGCCTTGGCACCGATCTGGCGTTCAAAGGCTATAAGGTCCGCTATCTTTCGTTCGACGCCCTGGTGGAGATTGACGAACAGTCTCGGCCGGACCGGCCCCTGCCGCCCATCGGCACTTGGGGACCAAAGAACATCTTCTACTGGCCCTGGTTTGAAGCCCAGGTCCTGCTGATCGACAATGTCAGTCCCGCTATCGGAACGGGTATGTCCCACCGCACTGCCCCGGAGTTGGGCTCGGCATTGAACCAGAGCCTGGCGATGATCCGTTCTCATCTCCAGAACCGGCATACGGTTTGGGTGTTTGGTCTGAACGAGCCGGAGAACGAAGAGCAGTGCCAGAAGCTGCTCCAGGACTACGCGTTGAACATCCGAGCATTCTGCAATGGCGCTGAGCCGCCGGTCGTCGTCCGCTTGCCCATGCCAGCGGAACGGACAGAGTAGATCTGCGCCGCGATGCAGGGCGGCGGGATCTTTCCGCTACCGCTCCAAGAGGAAGATAGCCTGCTCGCCGAACAGGTTCGCTCGCCGTGAATCCACCTGTACTGATGAACGGCGCGCGCCACGTTCCAGCACCACGGCTTGGTCGATCGTCAGGTCCATCAGGTTGATGAGGTCAATGAAGTCCCGGATTGTACACAAGTGGATGTTCTTGGTCTCATACCATGGCTGGTCGAGTTGGTGCGTAATCGGCATCCGGCCGTTGAAGAGGAAAGAGATGCGGTTGCGCCAGTAGCCGAAATTGGGAATGGCGACGATCGCCTTTGTCCCGACCCGGATGAGCTCTTCCAAGACTTGCTTGGGTTGCTCCACCGCCTGCAGCGTCTGGGTCAGCACGACATAATCGAAACTGCCGGTCGGATAGAGCGATAGGTCCGTGTTTGCATCGCCGCGGATCACGGAGAGACCGGCTTCCACGCACTGGTTCACTTTGGCCCCGCGTATTTCAATGCCGCGCCCGTCGACTCCCTTGTGGGCGCCAAGATAGGCGAGGAGGTCGCCTTCGCCGCAGCCGATATCGAGGACGCGGCTGCCCGGCTCGATCCAGTCGGCAACGATCTGCAAGTCGGGCCGGATTGGCGGGCGTACGGGCTTGGTGGTCGCAATAGGGGCGTTCATGCCAGCCCCCGCACCGAGGCGCAGCCGTCCAGGAACCCTTGCAAAATGCGGAACATCTCCGGCTCGTCGAGCAGGAAGGCGTCGTGCCCCTTGTCGGTTTCGATCTCAACAAAGCTTACTGGCGCGGCGACCGCGTTCAGGGCATGAACCATCCGGCGCGTTTCACTGGTCGGGAACAGCCAGTCGCTGGTGAAAGACACGAGGCACATGCGGCTTTTGCAACCGCGAAAGGCATTTGCCAGTGATCCGTCGCCCCGTTCTGCCGCCAGATCAAAGTAGTCCATGGCCCGGGTGATGTAGAGGTACGAATTCGGGTCAAAGCGGTCAACGAATGTCGAGCCCTGGTGGCGAAGGTAGCTCTCCACCTGGAAGTCGGCGTCGAAGCCGTAGTTTACCCGATCGCGGTCCTGCAAGCTCCGGCCGAACTTGCGATGCAGTGCCGGCTCCGAGAGATAGGTAATGTGGGCGGTCATCCGTGCTACCGCGAGGCCCCGCCGCGGCAGGCGGCCGTACAGCAGGTAATCGCCATTGCACCATTCCGGGTCGGCCATGATTGCCTGCCGCCCAACCTCGTGGAAGGCGATATTCTGCGCGGTGTGGTGCGCCGCCGTACCGATAGGGACGGCGCTGAAGACCCGGTCCGGGTAGGCGGCCACTGCCTCCAGCACCTGCATGCCGCCCATGGAGCCGCCGATCACCGAGAAAAGGGTCTCTATCCCCAGAGAATCGACCACGCGCATGC
>CAYYSC010000127.1:0-8200 GCA_964474065.1 uncultured Rhodospirillales bacterium
AGATTCTCCGGAGTGACTGGAGTTCAGACGTGTGCTCTTCCGATCTCGCCATCAGATCGACCGAGCCGTTCGCCAAATGCCATTCCTCGAACGCCAGCCCGGCCTCGGTGAGCGCGTGGCGAAATGGCGGCAGCCACTCGTCGTTCTCATGCAGGATGATGATGTCGGTCATCAGGACACACTCTCTCCAGAATGGCGAGTTTGGAACGGATTGCCAAAGCCGCGTGCAATAGCGGAAGCTTTACGTCCATGACAACAGCGCAAGCCGCAAAGCTGCGCTGCGATTGCCGCAGGTGTGTTGGCGATGGTATGATCTCCATCCAACTCAAGCGGAGGAACAATCATGCCCGATACCGTCATGAACGGCCCAATCGAAGGCCAGAAGCTGGTGCACGCCACCCCGGAGACTGCGCCAAGCGTTCCCGGCCGCCGTTCCTTCTTCGAGTACCGTGACCTGGGCGTGACGGACGGCTCGAACGGCGCGCTTCGTGCGCAAGTCATGAAGACGAAAGAAGGCCTGTCCGAACCGACCGGCTGGCATTACCACGCCTGCGAGGGTCAGTTCATCTACGTGCTGAAGGGTTGGGTCGACCTGGAATTTGAGAGCGGTGAGAAAAAGCGGGTGAACGAGGGCGACAGCATGTTTATCCCCGGCGGCATGCGCCACAACGAGACCGCGACCTCCGCCGTTCTGGAAATCCTGGAGCTTTCCATTCCGGCCGACATGGGGACGGTCCCGACCGATCCACCCAACGGCATGAGCGCCTAAGAGAGCGCTCGCAGCAACATCCCGGCCGCGCGCCGGGGCGTTTCCGTTCGGTAAGGGCCCCTTGGCCTGTCCTATTTGGCGTTGGCTGCCGCTGCCCTCGGATCGGCATGCGGGATGGGGATGGCGCCGCCGCGGGTCTTGTCGACAAAAGCGCCGCCGGTCGAGTCCACCTCTCCCGACTCGATCCGGCGTTTGCCCGCCGCTTTCACGACCGGGATCTGCTCCAGCGCCTGATGAAAGACCCGGTGTTCGGACCGGTCGTCCCAGGGGCGCGGAACCTGGTGCTCGTAAAACATGCCGAATTTCATGGGGCGTTCCTCGCTTCGCCGATTGTGCGACGTTGGTGGATAGTGTAGCGGCGGGAAGGGGAAGGGTCGAGACCGGGACCGGTAGGGAGGGGCGACCAGAAAACGTTATGCTAAAGGCGTACGGATTGCGGGGCGCTTGATCCCTGGAGGTCCTGCCCCGTATTTTCCCACCTTCGCTTCCGCCAGTACGAGCCTTCCATGTCCTCGATCCCCCCGCTGTTCGACCTGTCAGGCAAAGTCGCCATCATCACCGGCGCGTCCCGCGGCATTGGCGAGTCCATCGCCCAGCAGCTTGCCGCGCATGGCGCCAAGGTAGTGGTGTCCTCCCGCAATCCGGAGAGCTGCGACAAGGTCGTGGCCGGGATCAAGGCGAATTGGGCGCAAGGCACCGGCGATGCCATGACCATTCCTTGCAATATCGGCTATCGCGGCCAGTGCGATGCGTTGATCGATCAGACGATCGCTGCCTGGGGCCGGATCGACGTTCTGGTCTGCAATGCGGCGATGAACCCTTATAAAGGTCCGATCCGGGATATCCCGGACTGGGCGTATGAAAAAACCATGACGGCCAATATCCGTGCCAATCTCTGGCTGACCGACCGGGCCTGCCCGGACATGGCGAAACGCAAGGACGGCGCAGTGATTATCATCGGCTCGACCGGTGGTCTGCGGGGGTCTGATGAACTCGGGCTCTACTGCATCACGAAAGCGGCCGATATGCAGCTGGTGCGCAACCTCGCGGTGGAATGGGGCAAGCATAACATCCGCGCCAATTGTGTGGCGCCTTCGTTGGTGAAGACCGATATGGCGGAAGTTTTGACCAGCGACCCCAAGCGGATCCAGACCATGCAATGGACCTATCCCATGCAGCGCATCGGCACGGTGGAGGATGTTTCCGGGGCGGTTGTGGCGCTGGCCTCCCCCGCGGGTTCATGGATGACGGGACAGACCGTCGTGATCGACGGCGGCATGATGGCCGGCTCCGGCCGCGAGGAGGGTTGAGGGATGGCAGCTGAGGTAAAGATGCCAGCGATGTTCGGCCTGTCGGGCCAAGTGGCGGTTGTGACGGGTTCGACCAAAGGCATCGGCAAGGCGATTGCCGCGCGCATGGCCCAGCACGGCGCGAAAGTCGTAGTATCATCACGAAAGGCGGACGCGGTCGGAGCCGTGACGGCCGAAATCAATAAGGACTATGCAGCCCACGGCGGCGAGGCCATCGGCGTGCCCGCCAATATCGGCCGCCGGCCGGAGTGCGAGGCTCTGGTAGCAGCTGCGTTCGACAAGTGGGGCCACATCGACGCCTTCATCGCCAATGCTGCGATCAATCCCTATTACGGCCCGCTTCATGAGATCCCGGAAGATGCTTTCCAGAAGATCATGAGCACCAACGTGCAGAGCCCGATCTGGTTTTCCGGCCTCGTCTGCCCGCACATGGCAGAGCGCGGCGGTGGCAGTTTTACCCTGATTTCATCCGTGGGCGGCTTGCGCGGCGATCCGAAGATCGGCGCCTACAACCTGTCGAAAACGGCGGACATGCAATTGGTCCGCAATATGGCGGTCGAATGGGGGCGTTATAACATCCGCGCGAACTGCATCGCTCCGGCCTTGGTCAAGACCGATTTCGCCCGAGCACTTTGGGAAAATCCTGTGCGGCACGAGAACGCGCTCATGACCTATCCGCTAAAGCGGCTGGGTGAGCCCGACGACATCGCGGGCATGGCAATCATGCTGGCAAGCCGCGCCGGCCAATGGATCTGCGGGCAGACGCTGGTGGTGGATGGCGGAATGATGGCCGGCATCGGCCGGTATGACTAGCGATGAATGCCGCTGCTTTCATTAGAATGAAACAAATGTAACAGGAATTTCCATTGATCCCGTAAGCGTTCGACTGTAATCTTTTCCCAAGGTAAGAGGGGAGACAGCGAGCCTGGCTTCACTAACCCGTGGCCATAGCGAGTAGGTGCGCGGCAAATAAGTGTTTCACTAGTTGGGTGTTAAAGATCGACAACGCGTCGGCGCCGCTGGCAGGGCTTCCGCGCCAGAGTTGCCATCCGCTCCAAGCTTACCTGCGACGCGGCAGATCGATTTTTTGAAGCCCGGCAATCTTGCGAGCTTTAAATGATTGCTCGCTATGGAGTAGTTACCGGTTATGTCTGATTTTCGGCGGCCCCCGATCAAGGCCGAAAACGTCACCGTCACGGTTAAATGGTTCAATGCAACCAAAGGTTTTGGTTTTGTTGAGCTGGAGGATGGGACGGACGCGTTCCTGCATGCTTCCGTTCTGATGGCGAGCGGTCACGATCAGTTAACGGATGGCAGCACGCTGGTTTGTGATATTGCCGAGGGCCGGAAAGGACAACAGGTAGCTTCCGTGCATGAGGTTACCCTGGCCGAGGGCGATTCACGACGGGGTGGCGCTCGTGGCGGGTTCGGCGGTGATCGTGGCGGAGACCGCGGTGGTTTCGGCGGTGATCGTGGTGGAGACCGCGGTGGCTTCGGCGGCGACCGCAGTGGCTTTGGTGGTGGCCGCAGCACCTATGGCGCGCCCCGCGGCGGCGGCTTCGGCGGTGGGCGTGACCGGGATCGGGACCAAGGGCCCGCGACGGTGGTCGACGGTACCGTCAAGTTTTTCAATTCGGATAAGGGTTACGGCTTTATTGCACCGGATGACGGCAGCCCGGACGTATTTGTGTCTGGTCGTGTGCTGGAAAGGCTCGGCGTTAACAGCCTCGAAACCAACCAGCGCGTCCGAGTGTCCGCCAGGCCGGGTCAAAAAGGCATGGTCGCCTCGAATATTGAGCTGCTGTAGCGGGTCGTTGTCTGTCTGATAACGGCAAGCGCGCCGGCACCGTGAGGTACCGGCGCGCTTCTGTTTCAGGGGCGTCAAGTCGAGCTAGGCATATTGCCCGTGGGCTTCCTGGCCCTCTATCCGGGCGCCAGCTGCCGCCGTCGTCTCTGCGAGATCCGAAACATATTGACCGGTGACATCACTATGAGCCGGCGACAGCATCAGGTGAATCGCAGGCGGTCGCCCGGTGCGGGAGGAAACCCAGCCCTTCGCTGCCATGGCATCGGCAATGGCCATCACGTTTTTCTTGGGGTGGGTGAGGGCGGTGAGTCCTAGCTTCGGCCGTCCGACCGGGTGGAAGCCCAAGTGTCCGGCGCCTTCCTCGATTTTCTCGCGCGCCGCGATGACCTTGCGCGTTGTCTCGCGATATCCTGCATGCCCGAGGTATTGCTGCACCGCCCAGGCCCCTGCTATCGCGCCACCGGGCCGGGTTCCGTGTAAGGTTGGTGTCGTCATGCGGCCCGAGGGCCAGACGTCGAAGCTAAATTCTTGATGCGAGAACATTTCTTCGCTGCGGTATAGCACAGTCGAAGCCCCCTTCGGCGCGTAGCCGTACTTATGCAGGTCCGCCGAGATTGAGCATACACCGGGAACTCGGAAATCCCAGGCCGGCACTTCCACGCCCAACTGTTCCGCAAAGGGGATGAAATAGCCACCGACGCAGGCGTCAACGTGCATCCAGAGCCCCCGCTGTGCTGCCACTTCAGCCACGTCCGGAACTGGATCAACAAGGCCATATGGGAAGCAGGGAGCGGAGGCGACCAGCATGATCGTCCGCTCGGAAACCGCCGCACCTATCGCCGCCGGATCGGCCAGATAATCGGTCTGCACGGGCACCCGAACGACATTCAGGTTCATCAGGTGCGCGGCCTTGTTGAAGGCTGGGTGCGCCGTTTCCGGCGCCACAATTTCCGCTCCCACCGTATCCATGCCGCGCGCAGCCGCCCAATCCCGGCAAGCCTTAACGGCCATTGTAATGCTGTCCGTGCCGCCGGTGGTGAACGCGCCCGCCGCTCCTGGCGGAGCGTGCATCAGTTCATGCGCGACGGCAAGGATGTCCGCTTCCATCGCGCCCAGGCTCGGGAAGGCGCGCAAACCCAGGGCGTTCTCGGCCATGTAAGCGAGATACGCTTTCTCTCCTACCTGCCGAACCTCTTCTCCTGCATTGAACACGAACAGCGCAGTGCGGCCGTGCTGCCAATCGGCATCATCGCGGCGGCGGTCTTCGAGGGCGGCAGCCAGTTCGTTCCAGCCGCAGCCTTTTTCGGACAGAGCACCCATCGTCTGCGTCATCCTGCTGCAAGGGCGTTCATGAGTGGCCAGGCACTGCCGGCCTTTTCCAGGTTCATGACTGCTTCATAGACCTGTTCCGCGCGCACACGGTTCACTGCCCGCCCGGCATTGGACCAGAATTTCTCCTCGATATCTGCCGATGACAGCGGGTTGGCGTCCGAGCCGCGGTTGACATCCTCCCGGAAACGCCGGGTCTCACCGTCGTTCGTTTCAACGACGATTTCACCGGAATAATAATTCGGGAAGCGCGTGTTTGGATCTTCTGCCCAGTCAACCTTCGCCGCCAGTGCCAGCGCCGCCTCGTCGCTGTACGCGCTGGGTTCCAACTCGTCGAGCGTGAAGCGGCCGCGCAGCAACGTTTGCGCCACAATGTAGGGAATGGAGAACTGCGCTTCATAAGAGTTCGCCGGCCGGCGTTTCTGCTCCAGCGGTTCGCACACCACCTGCGCGGGCGTCGGGTGAATCAGCGCCGTGATCCGCTTGATCCGATCCGCGCCGATTCCTTCTGCCCGGAGTTGCAGCGCTGCGTCTGCGAAGGAGTGGTTGAAATGGCAGGCCGGATAGGGCTTGAAGCCGACCTGCTCCAACTCCCAGGACTGCCCGAGCCCTGCCGCACAGATGGAGAGGTCGGCATCATTGTCAGGGCCGAGATGCAGGTTGAAAAGCCCGTAGCGGCCTTCGTACGCAGCACCGGGCCCCTGAAAGCCTTCGTTCGCGAGGGCGGTCGCGGTGATGCCGGCGACGCCCGCCCAGCCCGGATGCATCCGCTTAGTCCAGGCGCCGTCGGACAGAAACTCCAGCGATCCCGCCGCCATGGAGAGAACGATGCCCTGGGCGTGCGCCATTTTCCGCGCTGGCAGGCCCGCAAGCTTGCCCGCGGCGAGGGTAGCGCCGAAGGCGCCGACAAGCCCGGTCGGGTGATGGCCGCGCACGTGGAAGCCGCCGTTTGCGGCCGCGCCGATCCGGGCCCCAGTCTCTACGCCGATCAGATACGCCACCAGCAGGTCAGCCCCGGAACCGTCACTCTTGAGAGCCTGGCCCAGCGCGGTGGCGAGCGCGCTGGCACTGGCGTGGATGACGCCGGCGGTGTGGGTGTCGTCATAGTCCAGGCCGTGGATTAGCGTGCCGTTCAGCATCACCTGGTCCCGCAGCGGTAGCGCGAGCGGCATGCCGATGGCCGGATAGTCGCCCTCTCCCGCAAGGCCGTGGACGGCATTGGCGGTGCGCTGGGCGAACTCGAACGTCGTCGAGGCGAGCGCGATGCCCAAGCAATCGAGAATGTGCAGTTTCGCGCGGGCGACCACGCGTTCCGGCACGTCGGACAGGCCAAGCCCTTCCGTGAAGGCAGCCAGTTGTTGCGCGATCCGTTGCTCGTCAGCGGCCAAAGTTTTGGCGAGCGGGTCTGCTTCCGGTCGGACGATATTCATAGGGCGGTCTCCCAAGCAAGTCTTGCCCGCCACTATAGCGCTTTCGCCCTGCCAGGCCAGAGCAGGCCGCCTCGGGCTGCTTCTACAATTCGAGCGTCAACTGTTGCCCGGGCTTCGGCGGCAGCGCGAACAGATCCGTCCGCAATTCCCGGTGGCGGGTGGTCAGATCCAGCCGCTCTGCCGACAGGCGGAAGCGCTGGCGAATTAAGTCTGCATAGGGACCCCTACCCCGCATGCGCTCACCGAACCCGCTCCGGTACAAGGCGCCGCCGCGAACCTGGCGGATGAGGCTCTCGACCCGGGAGGCGCGATCCGGCCGGTGCTCATGCAACCATTCCTGGAACAATTCTTTGATTTCCAGCGGCAGGCGCACCATCGTGTATGAGGCTTCTATTGCGCCCGCCGCGGCTGCCGCTTCCACGATCGGTTCGATCTCGTGATCGGTCAGGCCAGGAATGATGGGAGCAATATTCACGCAAACCGGGACTCCTGCCTCCGCTAAGTGGCGGATCGCGTCCAGCCGCCGCCCGGGCGTTGCGGCGCGCGGTTCCATCGCGCGGGCGAGGCGGCGGTCGAGCGTGGTCAATGAGATTGTCACGTGACCGATCTCAAGCGCCGCCATGTGCGTCCAGAGGTCGAGGTCGCGCAAGATCAGGGCCGATTTGGTGACGACGCCCACCGGGTGGCGGAAGCGGGCCAGCACCTCCAGAATGCTGCGGGTTATCTTGTGCGCCCGTTCGATCGGCTGGTAGGCATCCGTGTTGGCGCCAAGCACGATGACGGCGGGCCTGTAGTTCGGCTCGGAAAGCTCGCGTTCCAGAATTTCCGCGGCATCGGATTTCACGAACAGTTTGGTCTCGAAATCTTGACCGGGCGAATAGCCCCAGTAAGCGTGCGTCGGCCGAGCGTAGCAATAGATACAGCCGTGTTCGCAGCCGCGGTAGGGATTGATGGTCCGGTCGAAGCCGAGATCGGGAGATTTGTTATAAATGATGACGTGACGGGTGGTATCCGGGAGGATCTCAGTCGGCAGACGGTCTGGCCGTTCGGTGTCCCAGCCATCGTCGAAAGGAACACGCTCCGCCTGCTCGAATCGCCCGGACCGGTTCGAAAGCGCGCCGCGGCCGCGGACCTTGGTCTTTTGGGACATCTCCGACATGGAGCAATGATGATCGAGCGATGGGAACAAGTCAAGAACAAACGAGGTTGACCGAGAATGGCCGACTGCCAATTTCCGTCGTGATGCCCACGCTGAATGCGAGGCGGGCACTAAACGGCAGTCTCGGCGGGATTCTTGGAATGGTGAGAGAAATTGTCGTGATCGATGGCGGATCGACCGATGGTACGCAAGACATCGCGGCCGCGTTCGGGGCGAGGGTGCTTGCAGGCGAGAAGGGGAGGGGGCAGCAACTGGCGGATGGTGCTGCCGTCGCGATGGGCGACTGGCTTCTGTTTCTCCATGCCGACACGCGCCTGCAGCCGGGATGGGAAGATGTCGCAGCCGCCTTCATCAGAGTCCCAGAAAGCAAGCGAAAGGCAGGCTATTTCCGTTTCC
>CAYYSC010000128.1:0-8177 GCA_964474065.1 uncultured Rhodospirillales bacterium
TCAGCCCTTCTTCCACGTCGCCCTCCCGCACCATGATCCAGCCGAGCGTATCGACAATAGCCGGAGTGTTCGGGGCCATCCGGTAGGCGCGGCGGGCAAGCTGCATGGCGCCCGGGCGCTCCAGTTCGTACCGGAGCCAGGCGAGATTGTTCAGGACGATCACGTTGTTGGGCTGCAAAGCATAGGCCCGTTCCAACAGAATGCTGGCCTCTTCCATCCGCTGGTCCTGGATGTATTGAGCGCTCAACAGCTGGAGGATGCCGACATCGTCCGGGTTGTCCCCCAGCCAGGATGCTAGAAGCGCTTCGGCCTCGTCGCGCCGGCCTGCAGCCGTCAACATTCCGTAGGTCTGCTGGACAAGCGCGATAGAGGGCGACTCTTCCATTCGGGCTTGAAGTTCGGCCACGGCTTTGTCGAATTCGCCCAGGCTGCGGTAAACGTTGGCGCGAAGCACTGATCCAACGACAGGATTTTCGGCGCCGGCCTGATCGGCAACCGCGAGCGCCGCCGTTTCGTCCTGTTCGGCCAGGTGCATGGAGATCAGTGCACGGTTCGCCCCGAGATGCGTGGGCTCCCGCGCAAGGATTTCCTCCAAGGTCGCTTTCGATGAGGCCGCGTCGCCGGCCAGGAACTGCGTCTCGGCCAGCTTCAGGAGAGTGTCGGGATTGCCCGGCTCTGCCGCCGCCAGTGCCTGATAGGCATCGACAGCAGCTTCGTGATCCTCCAACGCGATATAGGCTTCGCCAGCTATCCGCAGACCATTCTGGTTCGTTTCAAGCCCAATGCGCTTCGCCTCGTCCGCCCATTGGCGAACGGCTTCCAGGTTCCCCTGCCGCAGATTGATGTTGATCAGGTTGTTGCGAAGCGCCAGGGAGTCCGGCAGCGTCCCGGCTTTTTCTTCGAGAAGATCGACAGCGGTAACCCGCTCGCCCCGGTTTGCCAGGAATTGTGCAAGCTGCAGGATCAGGTTTTCGTTGGTGGGCGCTTGTTCGATCGCTTCGCGCAGCCGCGCTTCGACCTCGTCGAAATTGCCTTCCGAAATATCGACGCGATTCATGTTGCTGATGGAGGCAATATGCGTTGGGTTCTCCGCCAGAATCGGCTCGAGTGCCGCTCGCGCCTCTGCCAACTCGCCACGGGCGACATGGAGGCGTGCCAGCAGGTTGGCGACGCCGGGGTCTCCGGATTCTTCTGCTTGCAGTTCTTGGGCTTTCTTCAGCGCAGCGTCGCTATCGCCAAACTGTGCCAAATCCAGCGCCCGGAGCACCCCCAGCGCAATAGGATCGAGCATAAGCTTGCCATTCTCGTCCCGTTGCCCATTGGCGAGAACCCGCAAGAAGGTGACCGCCTGGCGGCGATCGTCCGGCGCTCCCACCTGCGTCACCCGCTGCAGGTGCCGTTGCGCAGTGTCGAGGTCGCCGACGCGCACGGCAGCGCTCGCTGCGAGCTGGAGGGCGGCGACATCGCCGCTGCCACTTCCCGTTAGGGGTTCCAGCGTTTCGAGAGCTGCGGCCGGTCTGGCAGTCTGGAGCTGGATCGAGGCGAGAAGCCGCCGGGCCTGCCGGCCACGCTCCCCCGCGGCCGCGACGAACCGTTGAAGCGCTTCCTCCGCTTGAGCGAACTGCTCGAGCTGGTATTTCACCAAGCCGATTACCAGGCTGGCCGCAGGCTGGGTGCGGACCTCGGCAGGTAGCTTCAGCAGTTCCGCATCCGCTTCCTGATACCGGCTAAGCAGCATCAGCACCCGCGCGTGCAAATAAATCGCGGAGGTGGCTTCGGGGTAGTCCTTCACGAAGGCGGCAAGTACCGCTTCCGCTTCCTCCAATTCGTTTTTGCGGACCAGGGCCTCTGCCCGCATCAGTTTGGCGCGCGGGTCGTCTGGAGCGATTTCCTCTATCTTGTCGGCCATTTGCAGCACCCGGTCCAGGTCCCGCGCCTGCAGTGCGATCTGGGCGCGGAGGATATGGGCATCGATCAGGTCCGGTTGGGCCACCAGGGTTGCATCGATATAATCATCTGCTTGCTCGCTATTGCCCCGGCGCGCTTCGATCCGGGCCATCAAGAGACTGGCCGGGACGGAGGTCTGCTCGCGGCTCAGGAACGGCTGAACCAGTTTGGCGGCCGCGTCCAGCCGGTTCAGCGCAAAGAGGGCCTCCGCACGGATCAGGCTTTTGGCATCGCTGAACTTCGGGTCGTCCGCCTGTGCCCGGACCGTGTCGAGAACATCCTGATACTGCCGAAGCCCGAGCAGTGCCCGGCCGACAAACACTTCGGTCTCGTCTGTGGGCTGAGCGTTATGCACATATTCCAGCTCTTTGAGCGCTGCATTGAGATTGCCAGCCTCCAAATACAGCCTGCCTAGCAATTGCCGCGCACTGTGGTTTTCAGGATCCTCTTGCAGCGCGTTCCGCAGCTGGATGACTGCGGCGCGGAAATCGCCTTTGTTCAGCCAATCCAGCGCATCCTGGTAATACTCCTTCGAGCTCTCCGCGTCGGCCCATGCGTGCGGCGTCGGCAGGGTCCACAGGCCAAGGGCCAACGGCGCGGCCAGCAGCGCCATCCAAAAGCGAGGCTTGCGGGCGGAGCGGGCGAGGGTCATAAGGCTATCCCTTGCATTCTAAGCAATTGGTTGCTCGTCGATAACTTTGGGTCCGAAAGCGCCACCGGCGGATACCGTGTACGGGCAACGAGAGTTGATAGCCGACAAGCGGACCCAGGCGAAGCCCCTCGATAATGAATCGGGTGCGCCATCATTTTCCGTTATCTTGCCAGCATCCCCTGAAGCCGCCGCATATCCAGGCGTGTGGAGCCACTACCTAAGGTAACACTTCCGGGATGAAATTTCCATCCTTGGCGGAGTGCCGCGGCCGGATTGTGCTGCCCTGCTCAACGTGCCCCTTCGGCAAACAGGATTACCCGCACCGTTCGCAACATGATGACCAAGTCGAATAACAGGCTCCAATTATCAACGTAGTGCAAATCGTACCGCAGTTTCTCACGGGCGTCTTCGACCGAAGCGGCGTAGGCGCAGTTCACTTGCGCCCACCCCGTAATGCCGGGTTTCGCGTGCTCGCGTTTCGAATAATTCGGGATCTGTTTGGCAAGTTCATCGACGAACTCCGGGCGCTCAGGCCTCGGGCCAACGAAACTCATGTCGCCGCTCAACACGTTGATCGCCTGAGGAATTTCGTCGATCCGCGCCTTGCGCAACGCCGCGCCAAGCCGTGTCACCCGCGGGTCGCTGTCTTGAGCCCATCGGGCGCAGCCGTCCGGCTCCGCATCCTCGACCATGGAGCGGAACTTGATGATGCGGAATGGCTTGCCGCCATGTCCAATCCTGGTCTGAGTGTAGAAAACAGGACCAGGCGAATCCAGCTTGATCGCGATTGCGGTCAATACGAGCAGTGGCGCCGAAAGAACCAGCAGAGCGACGCTGGCTGCAATATCCAGGGCGCGCTTGCATGCATCGCTCCGCCAGCGGAGCGAAAAGGCGGCGGTCCGGAAAGCGGACCGTTGGGTATGGGGGCGGCCAGCCGAAAAGCTTGCATTCCGCTCTGCCGCCAGCAGCCGGTTCCAGCCAGCCTGCTGGCCCCCGGCGCCTTCAGCATCGCATAAACCGGGCATGGTGGCGAGAAACAGCATCACGGCGGGGAGGATGGCGACACTCATTTCGATCATGAGGCCAACCGCTGTGATTGAGGATTGGTCCCCAACCAGGATAGCGACGAAAGCCGTAGCGCACATCATCTCCTTATGCAGATGGCTTAAACGATCGGCTAACGAAACCGGATAACGAAGCCGTTTCATCGGCGGTCACCTTGATTGGCTTTTGGAACCAAAATCAAAATCTCGCCGGGAAACCTGTATTTTCTGTAAACGGGCCATTATTGTTTGAAAGGTAAATATATTCATGATGAATATCGTCTTTTTTAGAATAATATGTCAAATATTCGATCAAAAATTTCCCCGGCATGAGCCACCAGTTCCTGGTGAGCGCAGAATCGCTAGGGCCAATCGCGTCAGATTAGGCAAACCCGGTGGTCCGGGTTCAGAAATTTCGGCTGGAAAGATGCGAGCCGGGCCGCTTCCGGGGTAGGCGATACCTCCTATCTTGACGGCGGACCGCATTCTTGCCTGAGTTGTTCGATGAAAGTTTTAGCGCTGCACAATGTGAAGGGTGGGGTCGGCAAGACTGCTGCTGCCGTGAACCTGGCGGCTATTGCGGCGGGGCGAGGCTATCGCGTCCTGCTTTGGGACCTCGATCCGCAGGGAGCTGCGAGCTTCTATTTTCGGATCAAGGCAAAGATCAAGGGCGGGATGGGAAAACTGGTCGCGGAAAAACGTGACTTGGAATCCACCATCAAGGAAAGCGACCTTGAGGGGCTGGACGTGATTCCTGCGGATCTCTCCGCCCGCAACATGGACCTTTTGCTGGATGACGCCAAAAAGTCCGAGAAGCGCTTTCGCCGCCTGCTGCGTTCGCTGGATGGAGAATACGATCTGGTGATCCTGGATTGTCCGCCGGGCCTCTCGCTGGCGGCCGAGGCGGTGTTCACCGCGGCCGACGCCGTGCTGGCGCCGGTGATCCCGACGCCCCTCTCAGTACGAGCCTTCGAGCAGGTGCGGGAATTCTGCCTGGAGAATGGATATCGTAAGCTACCGATTTGGGGTTTCGTGTCGATGATCGATCGGCGCAAGCGTCTCCATATAGAGACGGAAGCCAAGCTCCTCAAGGATGAGCACCTGTTGCACGCGTCCGTTCCCTACGCAAGCGAGGTGGAGCGCATGGGGACGGAACGGCAGCCGATCACCGCGTATTCCTCGCCGTCTAGCGCGGCCCGGCTGGCCTATGAAGCATTGTGGAATGCAATCGACCAGCGTTTCTTTGCAGGATCATGAGTATCAAGAGAATGTTGCTGCTCTGGCGGCACGGCAAATCCGCCTGGGATAACCCTGGCTTGCCGGACATGGCCCGGCCCCTGGCGCCGCGGGGGCGTCGTGCTGTGCCGCTGATGGCGGAATGGCTGGCGGAGCATTACCCCCCTGACCGCGTATGCTGTTCCCCGGCGAGGCGAACGCTCGAAACATGGAGTGTTTTGGCTGAAACGCTCGCCGGGGAAATTCCGGTTATCTATGACAGCCGCATTTACGAGGCCGACTGGCCCGATTTGTTGACGGTTGTCCAGGAAACGCCGCGAGAGACTGGCACGCTCCTCCTGATCGGTCACAATCCCGGCTTCGAAGACCTGACCGCGGCGCTGGCCGAACAGCTGCCGCGTAAATTCTCCACAGCCGCCTGCGCGGTCCTGCGCTTTAAGGGAGATTGGGCGGCGCTCGCCTCCGGCAATGCTAGCCTTGCTGCCTTTCAATGGCCGAAAGCATTGCGGTAAGGACCGCTGCCGCGCCATCATTCTCATACAGCTTACAAGACGCGCCAAAAGGAGGAACCGAGATGGCTGGCAGAGTGGAGGGTAAGGTCGCCCTGGTTACGGGTGGCGGCTCCGGGATCGGACGGGCAACGGCCCTGACCCTGGCGCGGGAAGGGGCTGTGGTCTTCGTGACCGATTCTCGGCAAGAAACGGCCGCCGAAACGGCTGCCATGATCGAGGATGCGGGCGGCAGCGCCCGTAGCATGGCCCAGGATGTCACTGACGAAGGGCAGTGGCAGGCGGTCTTCGCCTCGCTCCGGGAGAACGAGCAACGGCTTGACATCTTGTTCAATAATGCGGGGGTCAGCAACAACGGCGTGCTGCTGGCGGACACTACCCTGGAGCATTGGCGCAAGGTGAATGCCGTGAACGTGGAGGGGGTCTATTTGGGGACCAAGTATGGCATCGAACTGATGGCGGAGACCGGCGGTGGCTCCATCGTCAACGTTTCTTCGATCTATGGCCTGGTTGGCGCTGTTGGCTCCGTCGCCTACAACGCCAGCAAGGGTGCGGTCTGCCTGATGACCAAGGGCGCGGCACTGGAATGCGGCAAGGCGCAGAACGGCGTGAGGGTAAATTCGGTGCATCCGGGATTCATTGAAACCGGCATGACCGCTGCCCGGTTCGCCGACAACACGGCGCGGGACTATATGATCGGCCGGACGCCAATCGGCCGGCCCGGCCAACCGCAGGACATCGCCAACGGCGTGCTTTTCCTGGCCAGTGACGAAAGCTCGTTCATGACAGGGGCTGAGATGGTGATCGACGGCGGCTTTACCGCGATCTAAGCTGGGCTTCGGTCTTTCGGATGGTTCTTGCCGTCAAACGGTATCAGCGTCAATGACGGCAGAATCTCCTCGAAATCGTCCAGACACCGCGCATTCACACTGTACCGTTCCGGATGACTTCGCGGACGGGTAAGGACGTGTATGCCGCAAATCTTGCAAAACCAGTGGCTGGCTGTGTTGGATTGCCACTGATACAGGGCGAGGTTTTCCTCGCCGTGGTCGATGCGAAGGTCAGCCTCTTCCACCGCGAGGTGCAGGATGCCCTTTTTCACACAGATGGAGCAGTTGCAATCGATCAGCGAATCGATGGGCTGCGGTCGGCGAACGGTGATGCGCACCGCATCGCAGTGACATCCGGCGTGATAGTCGGGCACGCTCTGACCCCTGCGGAACTGTTACCGATATTCCACGGACGCCACTTCGTAGAAGCGGGAGCCTGAGGGCGCAAGCACCTCGATCTGATCACCCACTTCCTTGCCGATGAGCGCGCGCGCCATGGGTGACGTGACGGAAATACGGCCGTTGTCGATATCGGACTCGTCGGCGCCGACGATTTGGAAGCGGGATTCTTCTTCCGATTCCTCGTCGATGACCACGACTATCGCCCCGAACTTGACTGAAGAGGTGCCGGTCATGTTGGCCGGGTCGATAATCTCTGCGCGGCTGGTTTTGTCCTCGAGTTCGGCGATACGGCCCTCGATGAAGGCCTGCTTTTCTTTTGCCGCGTGGTATTCCGCGTTTTCGGACAAGTCTCCATGAGCGCGCGCTTCCGAAATCGCGCGAATAATTGCCGGGCGATCTTCCGCTTTCAGCCGGCGCAGTTCTTCCTCAAGCCTCTTATGGCCCTGCGGTGTCATTGGGACCTTGTCCATGCGTAAACCTCCAGAACGCAACAGCGAGCCGTGCAGAAAGGCTCACGGCCAATTTTAATCACAGTTTTTTCGTTCCTGCCCAGCCGAATGTCCGGGGCGGCCTATTCTCTCTTGCTTCAGACAATCGGACCGGGCTTAACGGCTCATCGATGGCGAGCCGCCAGCGGCACTACTGCCCACGAACAATGCACCGGGCTAGAACGATGTTTCGAAGTAGGATTGCAAGGGAAGAACTTCAAGGTCATCGGCGTTCAACGCCGAAATTGCCTCGACCGCACATCGGGCGCCCGCCAGTGTCGTATAGTAGGGTATCCGTTCGCTCAAGGCGGCGCGGCGAAGACTGAAGGAATCGGCGACCGACTGTTTGCCTTCCGAGGTGTTGATGACGAGCTGAACCGTGCCGTTGCGAATGGCATCGACCACGTGCGGGCGCCCTTCGAGGACCTTGTTGACCCGGTCGACTTCCAGTCCCGCCTCTCGCAAGGTCTGCTGGGTACCGCCCGTTGCGATTAGGCGGAAGCCCATGTCTACCAGCCTCTGAGCCGGGCCGATGATCGCTTGCTTGTCTTTGTCCCGCACTGAAACGAACACGATTCCGGTCGCGGGCAGCATGGAGCTGGCGCCGAGTTGCGACTTGGCGAAAGCGCGCCCGAAATCCCGGTCGATTCCCATGACCTCGCCGGTAGACTTCATCTCTGGCCCGAGCAGGATATCCACCCCGGGGAAGCGCGAGAACGGAAAGACCGCTTCCTTCACTGCAATATGGTCCGGCTTTAGGTTGATCGGCGGGAATGCCGAGAGCTTTTCCCCTGCCATGAGGCGCGCCGCAATTTTGGCGATCGGCGCGCCCGCCGCCTTGGCGACAAAGGGAACGGTGCGGCTGGCGCGCGGATTCACTTCCAGAATGTAAATCTGGAATTGACCGTCTTCTTCGCGGACCGCGAACTGGGTGTTCATCAGGCCGACGACGTTGAGCGCTTTCGCAAGTTGTTCCGTCTGGCGCTCGATTTCCGCAATCGTGGCTTCCGGCAGGGAGTAGGGCGGCAGCGAGCAGGCGCTGTCGCCGGAATGCACGCCCGCCTCCTCGA
>CAYYSC010000129.1:0-8173 GCA_964474065.1 uncultured Rhodospirillales bacterium
CTGGATCGGGCCGGCGTGTTTCAGGCGCACGATTCCATAACGGCGACCTTCGAGGTTCAGGTGGACAAAAGCCGCCGGACCCTCGATATGGACGGAAACTACGAATTGCACTCGGGACGCGCGATTTCGGCCCCGCGGGTGGGGCAGATCGAGAGGACCTTAAACCGGTGTTCGGAATTCGTGGATTTTGTGCTGGCGCAGCCGGGTCTCAACACGTTCCGGTTCGATTTTTCCAGCGGCAGGCGGTAAAGACGGGCCAGGCGCCGACGGGCGCACACTGCTGCTAGAGGAGATGCGGCAAATGGGAAGCCTTACCCGCCGGGACTGGGCTCGGTTGATATGGGTCGTGGCGCTGACGCTCGGCCTCATGGCCAGCGCCGTCCAGGCACAGGAGCCCACCTTTACCGTGCGCGGCGAAGGCACGGCGCTGACCCGCCTTAGCCTCAAGCTGGAAGTGGGCCAGGGATTGGATCGCCCTGCGATGCTGCAGATGGCCCGCGCCACCCAGCGCGCGCTCCACAGCAGTGGCTTCTTCTCCGTCAGCATCCTGCCGCCCGGCCAATCGCTGAGCGGGGCCGGAAGCTGGGGAGAAGGGCAAGTTCCCTATCCCATCCGCCTGAGCGTCGGCCGCCAACCGGACGAAAGTCGCCGTGTTTTGGTCGAGGTGCAAGAGGCGGGTATCGGGCGAACGAGCCTCCAACGGCAGTTCGAAATCCGCGGCGGCACAAATACCGACATCGGTTACGCTGTGGCAGATATCCTCTACGCATATTTCCTTGAGCGTCCGGGCTATTTTACGGAGCGCCTCCTTTTCGTGCAGACCGCCTTGGACCAGGGTCGCAAAGTCCACCAGATTGCCTCCTCGGACCTGTTCGGCGAGGATTTGCGGGTGCATGTTTCCAGCCGATCGGAGTTGACGTCCCCAAAGATGACGCCGGACCGGCGGGGCGTTGTCTACGTCGCGATCCGGAACGAACGGCCGCAATTATTCCGCAAGAATTTCGCGGAAAACCGCGAGCAACCGGTGTTTAACGACCGCGAAATCCGGTTTGCGCCCGCCTTCGATAATGCGGGCAACCTTTATTATACGAAGGTGGTGGAAGGGAATTCTGACATCTACCGGGTTGCGCTCGGCTCCCGGCGAGAGCAGCGTCTGACGACCGATCCGGATATCGAGACAGCACCAGCCGTCAGTCCGGACGGGAGCCGGCTTGCCTACGTTTCGGACGCCGGGGCGCGCTTGCGGGTGATTGTGCGGCCGGTAAACGGCGGAGCCTCTCAGACCCTCGGCACGGCAGGCGGCAGCTATGGCTCGCCGAGTTGGTCGCCAGACGGGTCAACGATGGCGGTTACCCGGCAGTCCGGCGGCACTTTCAGCATCACGGTGATCGATTTAGACACCGGTCAGGAGAAGAACCTTTCGACCAGCTTCTTTGAGCAGCATCCGATCTGGGCGGAGAACGGCAAGGTTTTGGTCTTCGAGCGGGCGGGCCGCGGCGGCGGCGTCGAAAGCGGCCTGTGGCAGGTCGATCTGGACACAACCCACCTATTTCGGCTGCCGATCGAAGGAAGGCCGCGCGACCCCGCCTGGACCCGCCCCGCAGGCGGCGACTGACCTGAAGAAGTGGCCGCCGGTCAACCGCAGTCCGGCGGCCCGATTTTGCGCGTTGTAACCAGCCGCTTTCGGTTGGCCGCTTAGCCGATATGCTTGGCGAAGAATGTCAGGGTGCGCTCGCGGGCCGTAGCCGCAGCCTCGGGGTGGTAGTCCCCGCGCTCGTCGCAATTGAAGCCATGCCCGGCCGGGTAGATATGGACTTCGGCGCTCGGATGGGCAGCGCGGATCGCGTCCACGTCATCCATCGGGATGCCATGATCGTGCTCGCCGAAGTGCATCATCACCGGGTTTTTGGGCGTTTCGTCTTTGAATTGGGCGATCTGGCCGCCATAGTAGCAGACGCTTGCGGCAACACCGATCCGGGTCGCAACGAGCCAGGAGCACGATCCGCCCCAGCAATAACCGACCGAGCCGACCTTGCCATGCTGTTGGAGGGCGGTGACGGTGGCAGCCATGTCCTTGACCGCGTCGTCCCAATCGACCTTGGCACGGACATCCCGGCCGCGTGCGATGTCCTCCGGCGTGTAGCCAACCTCGAATCCCCTTTCGGCGCGATCGAAGAGACAAGGTGCGAGGACGTAGAAGCCATCATTGGCGTAGCCATCGGCGACGGCGCGAATGTGCTGGTTGACGCCAAAGATCTCCTGGATCACCAGCAGGCTTCCGCGGGGGGAGCCGCTCGGTTCGGCCTTGTAGACGCCAAACATGTGGCCGTCTTCTGCAGTCAGGTTGATCATATCACCCATGGCACGGTTCCCTTCTGAGAATTTGAAGTGCCGGGCCATCCTAGGAGCGGCACCTTGTAACGCAAGCACCCTGATGGCTGGCCGTCTAGCTGCCAGCCCGGGCCTCACTGCTGGCGACGACGGCGCAATCGGTTCGGTGCGCCTTCAGCCAGTCGCACGTCGCCGAGGCCGCCCGCCGGCTGTCATAGCCCGCCAATCTTGCCCGGTAGAATGTGCCCCGGGATGGATGGCGGAAGGACACGACCTTAGGTGCGGCCGGGCTGTGGGCCGCAGGCAGGGCGTCCAGCACCTCGGTCAATTGCTGCCGTGCAAGGTTTGGCGTGCGGTAAGCCCCTACCTGGACCGCATAGTCAGCCGCTCTAGCGTCGGCCGCCCAGAGCGTGCTGGACGCATTGGCCATGGCGACGCCTGCACTGGCGGTCGCCGGCTGTGGCGGCGCTAACCGGTAATGCGGGTTCTGGCGGGGAATCGGGATAATCCGTGGCCATTGAGTCTGTCCCGGCAGGTAGCGCGGGCGGGGGATTGGCGGAGGCGGTGTCAGGCGCACGTGGAGTGGGCGGGCAATGCGCGGGCGGCCGGTCTTCTTCAATTCGCTGAAGCCTGTGTTGAGTAGCCGCGTCATGAGAACGGTTCGAACGCTGGATGACCGCGCGCCGAGCACGACGCCTACTACCCGCCGGTTGTTCCGCACTGCGGAGGCCGCCAGGTTGAAGCCTGACATGGCAATGTAACCCGTTTTGATGCCATCAGCGCCCGTGTACTTTGCGAGCAAATGATTGTGACTGGTGTAGCGGCGGCGGGCGAAACGGAAGTCCTTCTTGCTGAAATAACTATAATATTGAGGGAAGTCGCGCATCAGGGCGATGCTTAGGATCGCCATGTCCCGGGCTGTCGTAATCTGCTTGCTATGGTGCAGACCAGAGGCATTGCGGAACGTGGTTTTGTTCATCCCCAGGTGGCGAGCAGTCTTGGTCATCTGTTTGGCGAAAGCGCGCTCGCTACCGCCAAGCTTCTCTGCCACGGCGACAGCCACATCGTTCGCTGACTTGATCGCGAGGGACTCGATGGCGGTTCGCACCGTGATCGTGTTCCCGGGCCGCAATCCCAGCTTGGAAGGCGGCTGCCGGGCGGCGCGGCGGGAAATCTTGATCCTCGAGTCGAGTGTCAGCTTTCGACGCTCCAGGGTGCTGAACAACTGGTACAGCGTCATCATCTTAGTCAGGGATGCCGGGTGCCAGCGGGTTTCGCTGCGAGAGGCGTAAAGAACCTCCCCGCTTTGCGCGTCGACCGCGATTCTGGCGATCCCCTTCGGCTTTGCCTGACCCTGGGCGCCGAAGGCGAAAGCGAAGACCACGACCAATGCCAGCACCATCAGTAGGTTTGTCGCTTGTTTTGTCAGACCGCAAATACTCATTTCTGGCACCCTCATACTATAAACGATTCTCCGGCAGATTCGGAGCCGGTTGTCCAGTGTGCGGATTGGCCGAGAGCCACCTGATTCATTGCGAGAGCAAAGCGATTCATTGGATGGCGGGCATATTGCAACGCAATAAAAAGCCTTGCAATGATGGGGCCGCGGATACATTTATGTTGCGTTGCAGCATAAGATGCGGTAGGCCAAATCCTTATCGGTCAACGCGGCGGGCGGGGTAATTGCCAGTGCCCGGTAGAAACAACCAGTGGAAGGAACCATATCATGAACGACACGATGCAGAAAACCATGACGCAGGCCGCCAACGAGGCCAAAGCGCAGTTCGATACTTTTACGAAAAGCTTCGAAAGCTTCATGGGTCAGGACGGTGCCAAGAAAGTGGCCGAAACCAGCGCCGAAAACCTGCGCGCCGCCTCGGAAAGCGTGCAGGCAGTTGTCGGTGAACTGGAGCAGATCAACGCCTCCCTGGCTCAGCACATGGCCAAAACCATGACCCATGCGTTCGAAACCCAGGCGAAGATGCTGACCGCCGGCGGTTGGCAGCAGGCCATGGAGATTCAGAACGCCTACATGAACGAGACGATGGATTCGAGCTTTGCCGAGCTCTCCCGCCTCACGGACCGCGGCACGAACATGATGACCAAGGCTAGCGCCCCGATCCAGTCGCGCCTCGATGCGATGATGAAAAACGCGTAGACGGTAGGGACCTCCGGACAGTGTTTCCGGACGGGGCGGCATCGACATCGGTGCCGCCCCTTTTGTTTTTGTGTTTAGTTTTTTGTCGCGAGCGGTTTTTGGGAGGACTCCCACTCCCTATTTGACCTGTGCTACGGTTTTTGCGTGAAGGCCAGTAAGCATTATCGGTGTACGAGCATGGCAATTCGGAGAGCCAACATCGCCATGAGCGAAGACAACAATGGGAACGAAGGGAATCCATCCACGGGCGTTGTGGTGAAAACCAAGCCGCGTGTCAAAAAGCCGTCTATGTATAAGGTTTTAATGTTGAACGACGACTACACGCCGATGGAATTTGTCGTACACGTTCTGGAAAATTTCTTTCACAAAAATAGAGAAGAAGCGACGGAGATCATGCTCCACGTCCACCAGAAGGGAATCGGCGTATGTGGTGTGTACACTTACGAAGTAGCCGAAACGAAAGTGGCGCAAGTGGTTGATTTTGCTCGCCGCCACGAACACCCGTTACAGCTTACGTTAGAGAAGGACTAGGCCGGTGTTGTCTCAGAACCTAAAGCAAACCCTGCACCGGGCCCTGATGCTGGCAGGAGAACGCCAGCACGAGTACGCGACGCTGGAGCACCTGCTCTTGGCTCTCATCGATGATGAGGACGCACTAAAGGTGCTCTCGGCTTGTGGCGTGAATGTTTCTGCGCTGCGGGATACTGTGGCCGACTACGTTAACAACGACCTTGGCGCCCTGGTCACGCCGGTACGTGACGATCCAAAGCCGACTGCCGGCTTTCAACGGGTGTTGCAGCGGGCTGATATTCACGTGCAGTCTTCGGGCCGCGAAGAGGTGACCGGGGCGAATGTTCTGGTGGCCTTGTTTAGCGAGCGCGAAAGCCACGCGGTGTATTTCCTGCAGAGTCATGACATGTCCCGCCTGGATGCGGTGAACTTCATTTCGCATGGGATCGCCAAAGCTTCTGGGCGCTCCGAGCGGCGGTCGATCCGGGGTACACCCGAGGCGCGGGCGTCTCAGCGGCCGAACGGCGAGGGCGAAGGCAAGCAGCAGCGGAAGGAAAAGCGGGCCGAGCAGGAGACCGGCGAGAAGGAAGAGGGCGGCGGCGCTCTCGAGACGTATTGTGTGAACCTCAACGACAAAGCGATGGTCGGCAAAATCGATCCGTTGATCGGACGCGAAGCCGAGGTGGAACGCACCATCCAGATCCTCTGCCGCCGCACGAAGAATAACCCGCTGTACGTGGGTGACCCGGGCGTCGGCAAGACCGCGATTGCGGAGGGGCTTGCTCGAAAAATCGTCTTGAGCGAAGTGCCGGATATCCTGCAAGGGGCCACCATTTGGGCGCTGGACATGGGCGCATTGCTCGCGGGGACCCGCTACCGCGGCGACTTTGAAGAGCGTCTCAAAGCCGTGTTGAACGAGCTTGAGGCGCAGGAAGGCGCTATACTCTTCATTGATGAGATCCACACCGTGATTGGCGCGGGCGCGACGTCCGGCGGTTCGATGGATGCGTCCAACCTGTTGAAGCCGGCGCTGGCCAGCGGCACGCTGCGCTGTATCGGGTCTACGACCTATAAGGAGTACCGCACCTATTTTGAGAAGGATCGGGCGCTCGTCCGCCGCTTCCAGAAGATCGACGTGCACGAGCCGTCTATTGCCGACTCGATCAAGATCATGATGGGTCTGAAGCCGTACTACGAGGAGCATCACAAGGTCCGTTACACGGCCGATGCGGTGAAAACGGCGGTGGAGTTGTCGGCCCGGTACATCAACGACCGCAAGCTGCCGGACAAGGCGATCGACGTGATCGATGAGGTCGGTGCTTCGCAGATGCTTCTGGCGCCGTCAAAACGGAAGAAGACCATTAGCGTGCGCGATGTGGAAAACGTCATCGCCAAGATTGCGCGTATCCCGCCAAAACAGGTCAGCCGCGACGACCGAGAGGCGCTGCGCAACCTGGAGGAAGAACTGAAGACGGTGGTGTTCGGCCAGGACGATGCGATCGAGGCGCTGGCCACGGCCGTCAAGCTTTCCCGCGCCGGCCTACGTGCACCGGAAAAGCCGATCGGGTCCTATCTTTTCAGTGGTCCCACCGGCGTCGGCAAGACAGAGGCCGCGCGCCAACTGTCGAATTCGCTGGGTGTCGAACTGGTCCGGTTCGATATGTCGGAATATATGGAGCGGCATTCGGTCAGCCGCCTGATTGGCGCGCCGCCCGGTTATGTCGGCTTCGATCAAGGCGGCATGCTGACCGATGCGGTCGACAAGAACCCGCACGTGGTTCTGCTGCTTGACGAGATCGAAAAGGCGCATCCGGATGTGTTCAATATCCTGTTGCAGATCATGGATCACGGCAAGCTGACGGACCACAACGGCAAGATCGTCGACTTCCGCAACGTCATTCTGATCATGACCACGAACGCGGGCGCGGCGGACATCGCGAAGGCGGCTATCGGCTTCGGACCGGTCAGCCGGGAAGGCGAAGATCAGGAAGCGATCAACCGCACCTTCTCGCCGGAATTCCGGAACCGCTTGGATGCCGTTGTGCCTTTCGGGAAGCTGCCGCCGCAGGTGGTGGGCCGCGTCGTCGACAAGTTCGTGCTCGAACTGGAAGCCCAGCTTGCGGACCGGAAGGTCACGATCGACCTGTCGGACGCTGCGCGAACCTGGCTCGGCAACAGAGGGTACAGCCAGGAATACGGCGCACGACCGCTGGGCCGGGTGATCCAGGAGCATGTAAAGAAGCCGCTGGCCGAAGAACTGTTGTTCGGGAAATTGGCCAATGGCGGGATCGTCCACGTCGATGTCGACGAAACTGCCGACGCGCTGGTATTCAACTATCCAGAGCCGTCGGCTGTCGGCAAAGCCGATGGTGGCGATACGGAAAAATCGGAAGAACCGGCGGCGTGACAAAACAAACCCGGGTGGCTCGCCACCCGGGTTTTTCTTCGGAGGCCGCGACTCTCCGTCCCGCGCCAGGAGGGCTGCGTTAGATTATGCTGCATTGCAGCATAAAATGGAGGACCGGCAATGCGTCATGTTCACAGCATTAGGTTCGACGCCGACAGCGTTGCACGCGCCAATGAGCTTTTCTGGGAAAAGCTACAGGAAACCTTCTCCGACGCGCAGGATACGTGGCAGAAGACCGTGACCGTTCGGAGCTTGGCCGACGTGGTTGCGGTCCAGGTCGGTTTCGGTGTTCGCAATGCACAACGCTGGGCAGATTGGCAGGTCGATCCCGGGGAGGCTGAGGAGCCTGAGGCCAAACGGGACGGCGAGCAAGCGGGCAGCGATGAAGCAGCGGAGGCGGCGCCCGCCCAGGCCACGACCTCTCCCGATAGACGAGAGACCGTGAACGAAGAGTCGTCATCGGAACGCGAAACGGCGTTATCGGAAGAGGCGCCTGATCGACCACATGAGGGTGCTTCGGAACACCAGGTCTGGTCGGTAGCTGACACGGTTTATGAACCGGCTGACAGGCCCGTGGCGGCCAACGAAGAGGCATCCGGTGAGGAAGCCGAGCCAGCGGAACTGCCCGAAGAACTGCCGCCGGACGCATCAGGCCAGGACGATCTCAAGCGCATTCGGGGAATCGGTCCCACCATCGAAAAGAAGCTTCACGACCGCGGCATCTACCACTTCGCTCAAATTGCCGACCTGGACGAAAACGCGGTTGC
>CAYYSC010000130.1:0-8131 GCA_964474065.1 uncultured Rhodospirillales bacterium
TCTTGCCGGCGTCCTTGGTGGCCTGGCGCTGGGAGTCGTTGAAATAGGCCGGGACGGTGATGACCGCTTCGGTCACGGTTTCACCGAGATAGGCCTCTGCCGTCTCCTTCATCTTCTGGAGAATGAAGGCGCTGATTTGCGAGGGCGCGTATTTTTCGCCGCGAACCTCCACCCAGGCATCACCGTTGTCGGCCTTGACGATCTTGTACGGCGATTTCTCAGCCTGTACTTGCGGATCATCGAAGCGGCGGCCGATCAGGCGTTTAATTGCGTAAAGGGTGTTGGAAGGGTTAGTGACCGCTTGGCGTTTCGCGGATTGACCCACGAGCCGCTCACCATCCTTCGTGAAGGCAACCATGGACGGTGTGGTGCGTGAACCTTCCGCGTTTTCGATAACGCGGGCTTCCTTGCCTTCCATCACCGCGACGCACGAGTTAGTCGTGCCGAGGTCGATGCCAATCACTTTTGCCATAGAGAATGCTTCCTTTCCGTCGTCGGCGGGTTGACGAGACCCGGATACCGGCATTTCGCCGACCCCCTGGAGAGGTCCAGTTGATGTGTTGCAGGTGCGGGGATCGATCGCGTCCTGGTGATCGCTTCCCGGTGACCGAGATATAGGCAGGTAGGTCGGTCGTTCAACCGCGGGAAACGGCGCAGTATAGCCCACAGGCTCGAAGGTTGCGGAAATTTTTGAAAGGCAAGGCAGTATGATCGTTTCCGCAAGTTACCGTACGGACATTCCGGCTTTTTATGGGCGATGGTTCCTGCGTCGGTTGGCAGCCGGGGAGGCGTGGGTCCGCAACCCGTACGGCGGCAAACCGTACCGGGTCTCGCTGTTGCCGGCGGACGTGGATGCATTCGTGTTCTGGACCCGGAATCTGGTGCCTTTCGCTGAAGCCCTCGCAGCGGTCGAGCAGCGATGGGTGCCATATGTGATCCAGTACACGGTCACCGGCTATCCTGCCGCGCTGGAAACGGGCGTGCCGCCTGCGGAGCACGCGATCCAGCAAATCCGGGCGGTAGCGGAACGCCGTGGGCGAGCAGCGACCGTGTGGCGCTACGACCCGATCCTGTTCACGGATCTGACCCCGCCGGAATGGCACCGCGAAACGTTCGCGCATCTGGCACACCGCCTGGCACTCCATGTGGACGAGGTGACCGTGTCTTTCTGCAACATTTACCGGAAGACAGCCCGGAACCTGGGCACGATTGCACAGCGGCAGGGTTTCGCCTGGCGTGATCCGGACACGCATGAGCGTCGCGCCTTTCTGGCTGAGCTTGCCGCAATCGCGGCCGGGGAAGGCCTGCGACTTACCGTCTGCTCTCAGCCGGAGCTGGAGCAGCCAGCCGTCGATGCGGCAGCCTGCATTGATACGGCGCGTTTGTCGCGCCTGGCGGGCCGCCCGATCGCCGTGCGGCAAAAAGGCAACCGGCCCGGTTGTCTCTGCGCGGAGGGCCGGGATATCGGCGCTTACGACACCTGCGCCCATGGTTGCGGCTACTGCTACGCCGTGCAGTATGCGGGAAAAGCTCAGCAGGCGGTTCGCGCGCACGATCCGAGCCGAGACAGGCTGGGCTGACCGTCTGGCGCCCGGCGGCGCATTGTGGCACGCTATTCTTTCCGAAAAGCAGGGCGTGAAAGGCGGTGCCGGGATGATCGGCAAGAAATGGGGCGGGGTTTTGGCGCTCATTCTGGCGGCGGTTGCCGCTGCACCGGCGACGGCAACAGAAGAAGCAAAGGCAGCGGACCGGCTGCTCGAAGACCTGATGGCGTTGCCCGCCTTCCGCAGCCTTATCCCGCCGAACCGGACGGTTCAGCGACTGGTCTATGAGGGCGATATCGACTGGCGCAATTTCCGCTACGACCGCGTCCCCGAAACGGTGCCGAAGCAACCTCGCGCCATCGACACCTATACCGTGCGCAACTGCGACAGCAGCGAAACGCTAATGGCGACTGGCGTACTGGAAGGAGAGCGGACGGAGACCGCGTCCTTGACCACCACGCGAGGCTGGGAAATCGGTGCGACAGTCGGTTTCGACATCGGATTCCCGTTGGTTGGAAAAACAAAGTGGACGTTTTCCGGCAAATATTCCGGGTCCACGGCGATCATGGATCAGGAAGCGAAAAGGACAGCCGTCAAGCACGGCTATCGTTCTGTTGCCCAACCGCTGACCGAGCACGATCTGCAAATGGTCGTGCTGGAAGAGGCCGTGGACGGAGTACCTTACCGTTTCGACTTGGTGCTGGATGGCACCGTCCGGGTTTATCACGACCTGGATAGCTTGTGGCTTCCGAAGAGCCGGCTGGCCGACGCCTTTATCGGCAGCGACGAGCCGGTCGGTGACTCGCGCCGCGAGTTGCCTGTCTGCCGGGCTTCGCATGCCGGGGCGCAGCACCCCGGCAAGGTCGTCGCCGGTAACTGCAATATCACCTACGGCGGCAAGGAATTGCGCAAGCGGAACTTCCGGGTGTTGTTCGCTAGCCCCGGTTTGGCCATTAGCGCAGAAACCTATTCGGGCGGCGCGAAGCCGGACCAGGGGCTGGTCGCCGGAACCGAGAGGTCACGGGCCTGTGAGCCTGGCCGGGCCAACTATCAGCAGTGCCTGGAGGAGAACCCGCAGGAGGGCAAGTTGACCGTGTGCTTCGCCCAGCACAAGGTCTTCTTGGACGACCGGGGGTGGCATCCCGGCAAGCTGGTCCGTCGCCATTGCATGATCGGTTATGGTGGCGAGGAACTGGAAAAGTCCGTCTATAAGATCCTGACCTACGCGGGCGACCCCGAAGACTCCTTCGTCGTCAATGCAAGCGACTACCTGCCGCCCGAGCGCACCGTGTTTACGGTCGAGGGGCTGTTTTCCGGCGCCTATGTCGGAGAGGCGGAGTTGGTGCGGGGCGATTCACGGGCTGCGGACGAGGCCATTTGCGCGCAGGTTGGCGGTCAGACCGTGGCCTGGCCTGCCGACGACGCTGCAACCAGTGAGCCGCCGGCCTATTCTGCGGCTGCCACGGCCAGTCCGGACACCGCGGCGCGTTTCGCGGCAAGGCGGTCCGCTGGGCCTGCCCCGACCCCGGCCCCGCAGCCGCTGATCGACGGCGTTGTCGTGGCCCGCGGCGCGCTGGACGGCGATGGGGAGGGACTTCCACTCGTCGTCCGCGAGCTGCGGTTAGAGCAGCCCTTGCTGTTCGGCGATGACGTTGCCGCCGTCCAGGAGGCTCTCGCCGATCGCGGGTGGCGTCTCAAGACCGACGGATATTACGGCCCGAAGACCGAATCCGCCGTGCGGGACTTCCAGCTGGCGAACGGCCTGCCGGCAGACGGCGTTGTCGGCGGTGAAACCCTATACTGGTTGGGCCTGAGCGACAGGACTGCGCCGGGTCCACACGATTTGCCGCGGGCAGAACGCGCGGACGAGGTTTCCTGACCCGGCTGGCTAGGCCAGCCGTTGGCCGAGCCGACCGGCAAGATCCTGCACGTATTGCCAGGCCACGCGGCCGGAACGACTGCCGCGGGTGACCGCCCATTCGGCCGCTTCCTTGCGCAGCTGATCCGGCTCGACTTCGAGCCGGTGCGCCTTTGCGTAGCCTTCGACCATGGCGAAATAGGTGTCCTGGTCGCAATTGTGGAAGCCTAGCCAGAGGCCGAACCGGTCGGACAGCGAAACCTTCTCTTCCACCGCTTCCGCGGGGTTGATGGCGGTGGAGCGCTCGTTCTCCACCATGTCCCGCGGCATCAGATGACGGCGGTTGGAGGTTGCGTAGAAAATGACGTTATCCGGCCGTCCCTCGATGCCGCCCTCCAGCACGGCCTTCAGCGACTTGTAGGAGGTGTCGTCGTAATCGAACGAGAGGTCGTCGCAAAAGACAATGGCCCGGCGGCCGCTTTCCTTGATGATCGCGAGCAGGCCGGGCAGGGTATCGATATCCTCGCGATGGATCTCGACTAGCAGGATCGGTTCGGGGATTTCCGCATTCACCTGGGCGTGGGCGGCCTTCACCAGGGACGACTTGCCCATGCCGCGCGCGCCCCAAAGCAGGGCGTTGTTGGCCGGAAGCCGGTTGGCGAACCGACGGGTATTGTCCAGCAGAATGTCCCGCACCCGCTCGATCCCCTGCAGCAGGTCGAGTTCCACGCGGTTGACCCGTGGCACCGGCTGCAGCCAGCGCCGGTCAGCATGCCAGACAAAGGCATCGGCTGTGCCAAGATCGTTTTGCGAGTCGCCGGTGGGTGCGAGACGCTCCAGCGCGTCGGCAATACGGGTCAGCACCGGCAGCAGGTCGGGTTGGTCCACAGTCTGGCCTCTTGGGGAGCATGAAATCGGAAGAGCAGACGCTTAGGCTCGCGCGAGGGAACGGTCAACCCACGGCTGCCTGCGGGCGGATGACCGGGACCGGCTGGCGATAACGGCCAATTGATGGGATGCGCACGCCCTGTTTTGCTATCGCTCCTGGCCAACGAGGAATGATACGGGCGCTACGAGGGTCAATGAATAATGCAGCATTCGCCGCTTGCCTTTAACGAGCCTGTCCTGCTGTTCGGCGGCCCCTACAGCAATCTGGAAGCCATGATGGCCTTGTTGTCGGAAGCGAAACGGCGCGGCATCTCCGGCGACCGCATGGTTTGTACCGGCGACCTGGTCGCCTATGGCGCAGATCCCCAGGCGGTCGTGGATTTGGCGCGGGCCGCCGGCGTTCTAACGCTGATGGGGAATTGCGAGGAAGCGCTCGCCACCGGGGCGGAGGACTGCGGCTGCGGCTTCGACGAGGACAGTGATTGCGCCGCCCTGTCGACGGTCTGGTACGCCTATTCCAGCGCTCACGTGGATCGCGAAAGCCGCGCTTGGATGGCCGGGCTGCCACGGCGACTGGAAGTGTCGATTGGCGGATGCCACTTCTCCCTCACCCATGGCGGCTTCCACCATATTTCGCGGTTCATCTTCGCATCGGATCGGGCAGCAATAGCCGAGGAGATGACCTTTGCCGGTGGCAGCGTTGTTGCCGGTCATTGCGGCCTTCCCTTTACGGTCGTCGACCGGCAATGGGTCTGGCACAATCCGGGCGTGATCGGCATGCCTGCGAACGACGGTACGCCGCGAGTTTGGTATTCGGTATTGCAGCCGGTACCCGGCGGGGTTGAAATCGAATTGGCGGCACTTCACTACAATTATGGGACGGCGGCGGCGAAGATGCGGTCCGCAGGCTTGCCGGAGGGCTATGCCCGTTGTTTGGAGACGGGATACTGGCCCAGCGAAGACGTGTTGCCGCGCGCAGAGCGCGCTGCCGCGGGCAGGCCTCTCAAGCCCTCCAAGCTCATTTGGCAGCCGCAGCAGGCGGTAATGGCCTAGCGGGCGGGTGTAAATTTCCGCTGGCGCTCGCTTCAGCCGTGTGGCCTAATCTTCTGTGACATCATGCCCGGCGCGACCTGTCGCGCAAAAAGAGGCGACGGAGGAAACAGCCCATGACTGCGGACAATTTCCGCCACATTCGCGTGCGCCCGCTCAATCCCACCATCGGTGCAATGATTGAGGAGGTGGATGTCGCCACGCCTCAATCCACAGAAGTTTACGAGGAAATCAAGCAGGCGCTGTGGCGCCACCATGTCGTTTTCTTCCGCAACCAGCCGATGACACCGGAAGCTCACTTGGCCATGGCCCGCGCTTTCGGCGAGCCTGTGGGGCACGAGATTTTCGGTCACCTCGACGGCTACCCGGAAATCTCCCTGATCGAGAACAACCGGGAGCACCCGCCGGAGATCAACGTCTGGCACACGGACGTAACCTTCCGCGAGCGCCCGATCCAGGTATCGATCCTGCACGGCAAGGTGATCCCGCCTTCTGGCGGGGACACCATGTTCGCCAGCCAGGCGGCGGTCTATGAATCATTGCACCCGTCGATCCAGCGCATGTTGCTGGATCTGGAGGCGGAGCACGACATACTCCACGCTTACGAGGGCTTCGATTTTCTCGAACGTGCAGGTGGCGAGGCAAAAGCCGCGGAACTGCGCCGCACCACGCCGCCGCGGGTGCACCCGGTCGTGATCAAGCACCCGGTGACGGGTCGGGCTGGCATTTTCGTCAATAGCTCCTTCACCAAGCGCATCGTCAACTTGGGCAAGCGGGAAAGCCAGGCGATCTTGAACATGCTGTTCGATGCGGTGAAGGTGCCGGAACTGCAGGTGCGCTTTGCCTGGGAGCAGGATTCGATCGCGATCTGGGACAACTTCGCTGTCCAGCATTATGCCGTCGCCGACTATTGGCCGGAGCACCGGTTGATGCAGCGCATCACGGTCGGGACCGCCAAGCCGGAAGCCGCCACGGGGCAGCTTGCCTTGGCGGCGGAATGAGCCGCCATAACCGCAGCAAAGCAAAACCGTCTGCAGGGAGATTACGCCATGAACGTGTCACGCCGCGATTTTCTGCGCATTTCGAAGGATTACGGAACGAAGGCCGCGGTTTTCGCCGCCGTCACCGGCACCGCTTCCGGCGCGTTGCTCAGCCAGCTAGGCGCGCGGGATGCCCGTGCAGCAACGAGGGCCAAATACAAGATCCGCTTCGGCGCGAGCACGATCAACGCCAAGAACGAAAACTTTCTCCAGACCCAGGTCTACGACTTCGTCAAGTGGATCGAGGAGGGCTCGGACGGTGATATCGCCATGCAGGTGATCGACAGCACGCAGGCGTGTGCCGAAAACCAGTGCGTGGAGCGGGTCGGCGCGGGCGTGCTCGATATGGGTGCTTCTTCCGCCCAGAATGCTGCGTCCGTGGTTTTCCATGCCCAGGCCCTGGATTGGCCTTTCCTCTGGCGCAGCCCTGAGTCGATGTTGAACCTCCTGCACGACCCCAGCATGAATGCCGTCTATCGCGATGTCTGGCGGAACAAATACGGCATCGAGTTTCTGTATTGCGCCAACGAAATGCGCGACATCTACATGGGCCTGAAATACAGCGAACTGCCGGAGGTTCGCCATCCCGACCAGCTCAAGGACCGGAAGCTGCGGATCACGAACTCCACCATGATCCGGAATTTCGCTGCCTCGCTGGGGATGAGCCCGGTGCCGCTCGCATGGACCGAAACGCTGGAAGGCATGAAATCCGGCGTCGTCGACGGCATGGAGACCTGGGGCGGCGCTGCTGCCGGCTTCGGCATGACCAAGGTAACGGCCCAGGCCGTCGAACTCGATTTCTGCCCCGGCACGGCTTCGGTCTTTATCAACGCCCGGGCAATGGACCGTCTCCCCGGCCGCTTGCAGGATGTGGTGCGGGAGGCCTCGCGGCGTGCAAGCGCGCAGTCGTTCGAGAGGCTGGGCCAGGCGATGAACACCATCATCGGCAGCGGTCCGTCACCGACTGGCGACAGCAACTACTCCCAGATGAAGGACACCATGCGCCATGTCCGGCTGACTGACGAAGAGATGGAAGCCTTCCGCGAGCGGGGCTCGGTGGAGCGCAACGGAGGGATCTACGGCGATATCCGCAAGGAACTGGACAGCCTCGCGGGGGTAGACGTGTTCGGCGCGATTGCGGAATTCGAGCAAAAAACAAGGGGCAAGCCGCTGAATCCGCAGAAATGGTGGGCATAGAGATCTAGCCCGCACCGGTTTTCCTTTCGTCCCAAGCAGCCGGCAACGCGGGGATCTATCGAGAGGGCGCAGTCTGTGACAGCGCCGCTCGATGCCAGCTTGCGGCTCTTCTCACGGCTGAAGCTTGCCGGGTTCGGCAAGACGGGGGTTTGCGATGGCCAAACGCTTCGATGCGGTCATTTCCTGGATCGAGAAAGCCGTGATGCTCGCGGCTTATCTCACCATCATTCTGGTGGTTGGGCTGGAGACCATCCGGCGGATCATTACCGGTGAGCAGGCGGCCTGGGGGCCGGAAGTCGCCATGGGTGCTTTTGTCTGGCTGTCATGGTTTGCCATGGCGAGCGGGGTGCGGACAGGGGCGCACCTGTCCTTCACGACCCTGCGCGACCGCATGCCAAAGCGGATGCGCCAGGGCATGGAGGTGTTCGACTGTCTGCTTTGGTTTGTGCTGGGAGCGGTCGTGATGGTCGCCTCCTGGGACGTCGTCATGCTCAATCAGCGGTTCAACCAGACAATCTTCGGCACTGACATTCCGGTCGCCGCGATCAGCATCG
>CAYYSC010000131.1:0-8128 GCA_964474065.1 uncultured Rhodospirillales bacterium
ACCACTTGAATCCGCGCGTACCGAATTATCGGCTGCAAGAGTGCCACGAGCGGATCAAATGCTGGTGCAAGGTTCCGGAACTATCTCTGGCCGACGGGATTCGGGCCACGTGGTTGGCACTGTGGGACGAGAAAAGCCAGAAGATGGTAACTTTCCGGCAAGCTGATCGTTTGGGCTCAGTCTAGGCTCACTGGCCGGCAACGGCGTCAGCGCCGGAGTTTCGCCGGGCGGTTTGAGTGGTTACACTGGTTCCGAGCGTTAAGCTCCAAATGGAAGAGTCAGCCAATGCATTCTTAGGAATGCATTTTCAGGAGCGTGTAACATGCCCGTATCTTTTTCTGGCGGTTGTGCCTGCGGCGCGATTCGTTACCGTGTTTCTGCAGACCCTCAATATATGGGCAACTGCCATTGCCGAGACTGCCAGCAGGCGACGGGCAGCGCCTACTTCCCCGCCGTGCGGGTGCGAGAAAAAGATTTCGTGCTGGCCCGGGGCGAGCCCAAATGGTTCGAGCGGACGGCTGACAGCGGTAACGTTCTGTCCCGCGGGTTCTGTTCGGACTGCGGCTCGCCGTTATTCCTGAAGAACAACGCGCGCCCCGGCGCATGGGTGCTTTACGCGGGCAGCCTGGACGACCCCAGCTGGTACACGCCCAGCCGTGATATCTATGCTGCCAGCGCCCAGCCCTGGGACCTGCTGCATCCGGACCTGCCGAAACACGACAGGATGCCGTGACCGGAGTGGAGTTGCGCCTCCCCGGAACGCTTGCATCGGCTCATGCGTGCTGGAGCTTTTGAGATCGGGTTCCGCGCAAATCCGACCAGATCAGCAGCGCAAACGATCCAAGCAGAGGTAAGAGGACTATCCCGTAGATTGCTGGCACGGCTACAGGTTCTCTTGTCAGGATGCTCCGGAACAGAAACGCGCCCAGGAGGATCAACGCGGTCCCGCCAAAACCGATGACAAGACGCCACAGCTGTCCCCGCCGGCTGAACGGCCCTACGAGCATTGACGTGACCGCTATCAGGATCACCGAAGCGGCAAAGAGCGATGAGACGACGCGGTAGTGCCCCTCCGCCCGGAGGGCCCGCACCATATCTGGCTCGACCTCTGGTGCGGAGGCGGTGAACAGCTCTAGGGTGCCTCTCTCGTCCGGCTGGAGCCATCGGTCATTGAGGTCATGGGCGAAACTGGAAAGATCGAGTGTGTAGCTCTCAAAATATAGAATTCGGGTACCGCCCGTATCTCGTTCGATCTCCTGTAGATTTCCTTCACGCAGAATCAGTCGGGGTCCGTCCTCTGTACTGGCGATCTGGCCGAAGCGCGCCATCCAAATCTGCGTCTTGTCCGGCTTTCGGTTATCGTAGAACAAAATGCCGTGCAGGGTGGCATCGCCGGTCCGCGCGCGCACATAGAACATGGTGTCGTCCCGAATGGCGTTGAACTTGCCGGGCTGGATGGCAAGGGACGCGAGGTTGTGGCGTTCGAAGAACTGCATTTCCTTGAATTCGCGGAATGCCAAGGGCGCCAGATGGAAAGCCATGGCTGCGTTGGCGATGGTCAGCATCAAAGCGACCCACAGCGCTGGCCGTGCAAGGCGCAGGTTGGAGAGGCCGGTCGCCCGCATGACGATCAGCTCGCTGTCCTGTTGGGCGCGGTAATAGGCGAACATCACCGCCAGGCTTGCCGAAAGCGGCAACAGAACCGGCAGCAGCCGCGGCATCGCCAGGATGACCAGCCACAAAAAGATATCCAGCCCCATGCCGCGGCTCAGACTGCCCAGAAGCGGAAGGGCGCTCCACAATAGCGCGATCACGATAAACATTGCCGTGATCAACAGGGTTGCGGTCAGGATCTGCCGCGCCAGATAGGATGTGTGATGGTGCAAGAAGTGATGCATTGCGCATCTATAGCCGATGTCTCTGATGGGCGCGAGCCGACCGTGACGCCGGCTCGATCCCTCGCTATCCTTTGACTCTGTATATCCATCAAAGCTGAACAGAGGCATCGCCCCATGAAGATCTCTTTTCTTGAGCCTCAAGAATATGCCGCCGACGCAATTGCGGTCGTTGTTGCCGACGGCAATGCGTTGTCGCCTGCAGCCGAAGCCCTGGAAAAGGCCTCTGGGGGCGCCGTGCGCAAGGCACTGGCCTCATCGCGTTTCGCGGGAAAAAGCCGCGAGTATCTGGACCTTCTGGCCTTGCCGGGAATTGAGGCCGGCCGCGCCGTGCTGGCGGGGATCGGCAAGCCTGCCGAAGCCACGCCCAAGGGCTGGCAGGACTGGGGCGGCAGTCTTTATGGCCAGCTTGCCAATTCCGGCGTTGGCTCGCTCGCGGTCACCATTGAGGTGATGGGCGGGCCAGTGGCCGCGGCGGAAGCGGCAGCAAACGCTGCGCTGGGGATCGAACTCGCCGCCTATCGCTTTGATCGGTATCGGACAACGGAAAAACCCGACCAGAAACCCAGCCTCACCGAGGTGGCCATCCTGGTGGAGGGCGCCGGGGCGGCTGAAGCCAGCTACACACCGATGGCGGAAGTTGCGGCGGGCGTGACGTTGGCCCGGGACTTGGTCAGCGAACCGGCAAACATTCTCTATCCGGAGACGTTGGCACAGCGCTGCGCCGCCCTAAGTGAGCAGGGGGTCGACGTGGAAATCATGGATGAGGCGCGGCTGGAGCAGCTCGGGATGCGCACGCTGCTCGCCGTAGGGCGCGGTAGCGCCCGCGAATCCCATGTCGTCGTGATGCGTTGGATGGGCCACGACGATGAAACGGAGGCGCCCATAGCCCTGGTCGGAAAAGGCGTCACCTTCGATACCGGCGGCATTTCCATCAAACCTGCGGGCGGCATGGAAGACATGAAATGGGATATGGGCGGTGCGGCCGCCGTGATCGGCGCGATGCGCGCCCTTGCCGGCCGCAACGCCCGCGTAAATGCGATCGGCATTGTCGGGCTTGTGGAGAACATGCCCTCCGCCACCGCACAGCGCCCCGGCGATGTGGTCGAGAGTCTGTCCGGACAGACCGTGGAGGTCATCAATACCGACGCTGAAGGACGGCTGGTGCTGTGCGATTTGATGACTTATGTCCAGCGCACGTTCAGGCCGGCGGCCATGGTCGATCTTGCGACGCTCACCGGTGCGATCATCGTTAGCTTGGGCCATCACCACGCCGGGCTTTTCAGCAATGATGACGGATTGAGCGTCGCCTTGACGGAGGCTGGGGCCACAGTCGGTGAACCCGTGTGGCGGATGCCCCTCGGAGACGAGTACGACAAGGCGCTCAAGTCCGAGATAGCGGATATGAAGAATGTCGGCGGTCGCGATGGCGGTTCGATCACGGCAGCCCAGTTTCTTCAACGATTCGTCGAAAACGGTACCCCTTGGGCGCATCTCGATATCGCTGGTATGGCCTGGGCCAAAAACAGCAAGCCGACTGTGCCGAAGGGCGGCGTCGGGTTTGGCGTTCGCCTGCTGGACCGCCTGGTGGCAGAGCGCTACGAGCAGCGCTGAGGAACGGGGAGCCCTGGAGCCGAAGGGTGCGGGTCAATTTCCGGAACTTGGCCGGACGGCCGCTGGAGCGCTGGGTCGCGCTCCTAGCGGCGGCGCATTATGACGCCGGGGAGCGCGTTCTGATCCGGACGGGGTCGACGGAGCGGGTGAAGGCGCTGGACAGTGCCCTGTGGATTTACGATCCGGGTTCCTTTCTGCCGCACGGCACTTCCGAACTCGGCCGGGTGAACGAACAGCCGGTCTTTATCACCGACGGCGAGGACAACACCAATGAAGCAACGGCATTGATTGTGACCGATCAATCGGTGACGCCAGCGAGCGACGGATTTACCTCTGTCGACTACGTCTTTGACCGGACGGATCCGGATGCGCGCGAAGCGGCGCGCCAGCGCTGGAGGAATTGCAAAGAGGCAGGATACGAGCCGGTTTATTGGGAGGCGAGCGCAGAGGGATGGCGGCGCGCGAGTTAGTCGCGCTGTATAAAGTTGCCGTTACGAAGGGGGATAGCTATAGACCCGCCGTTGTATTCAAGCGGAGCCGTAATGATGGCCGTAGAACGAACTCTTTCGATTATTAAACCGGACGCCACTCGCCGGAATCTGACGGGACAGATCAACGCCAGGTTCGAAGCGGCAGGGTTGCGCATCGTTGCGCAAAAACGCCTGCGCCTTACCCGTGAGCAGGCGGAAGGCTTCTACGCGGTGCACCGGGAGCGGCCGTTCTTCAATGACCTCTGCAATTTCATGACTTCCGGTCCCGTCGTGGTGCAGGTGCTGGAAGGCGAGAACGCCGTTGAAGAGAATCGCCGGATCATGGGCGCGACCAACCCGGCGAATGCCGACGAGGGCACTATTCGGAAGGATTTCGGCGAATCGATCGAGGCGAATTCCGCTCATGGCTCCGACAGCCGAGAGAATGCGGCGATCGAGGTTGCCTACTTTTTTAGCGAGATCGAAATCGTTCGATGAACCAGCAAGCGGCTTGCCACTAGCCGGTTTACGGGTAAACACGCAGGTTAAGAAAATAGAGCCGGCTCTCCAACGGAGAGCCGGCTTGTTTGCGGCGGATGAAACCCGATTATTTTTCGCGGAAATCATCGTGGCAGGCTTTGCAGGTGGCGCCGAGTTCTTTGATTTCATCGAAGGTGACATCTGCGCCTGCGACAGCCACGGCTTGGCCGGCTTTCTCCATGGCGAGCAAGCCTTCTCCGAACTTTGCCCATTCTGTCCAGATATTGGCCGTTGCGGTAGTTTCGCGCGAGTCGACGCCGGCGGTATTTGGCTCGAATGCCGGGATGGTGATGGCAGTGCTGGTCACGGCCCCCATTAGCGCCGCGTGCTGAGCCAATGCGGCCTTGTTATCGACTTCGCCTTTCAAGATGGCCACGATTGAGCCGATCTGAGACCCTACGGCCTTCATAGCGTTTTGACGGTATTTGATCGCCGCGTCCGCATCGGCCAGCGCCGGGGACGCCAGGCATGCGGCCAAGGCGGCCGCCGGAAAAAGGGCACGGATCATTGAAGCTGCCTCCTAATGCTGTGGTTGGCTGTTTCCGATCCGTGCACGCTATCAGACTATGACGCGAAGGCGATGCCGGAAAGCCGACAGTCATCTTCGCGGTCACGGAACTGTGAAGCGGCGCTATTTCCGTTCCACCAGTTCGATCAGATACCCGTCCGGGTCCTTGATGAAAGCGATGACGCTGCCGCCGTGCTTCATTGGGCCCGCCGGCCGGGGGATCTCGACCCCCTCCGCTGCCAGGATATCGCAGGCGGTAGCCACATCCGGCACGGCAAGGGCGAAATGACCGAAGCCGTTGCCCAGATCATACGGCTCTTCCTGGCCCCAATTGTGAGTCAACTCGATCACCGTGTTCGAAGCCTCATCGCCATACCCGACGAAGGCCAGCGTGAACTCGCCAGAGGGGAAATCCTTCTTCCGAAGTTCCTTCATGCCGAGGAGACGGGTATAAAAATCGAGCGATTTATCTAGGTCTTTCACTCGGATCATGGTGTGCAGGTAACGGGCCTGGCCCGTTGTAAAGGGGTTCTCGGCCATGGGGAATGCTCCTACGCCGTTGGAGTCGTTTTATCGGCGGAACGTCGCTCCGCCGCTTCGTGCAGAATCATAGCTGCTGCGGCCTCGCTTGGCGACCCGTCCAGGGACCGGAGATCGGCCGCAATCGAATGGAACGCTTCAATTTGACGGTTCCGAGCCTCAGGGCTGTCGAACAGCCTTGCTAACTCAACGGCCAGGATGTCGGGACGGCAGTCGTCCTGGAGACACTCGCTCACCAGCGTAGAGCCTGCCAGGAGGTTGGGCAGGCTGGCGCTCGACACGTTTAACAGCCGCCGCCCCAGGAAAGCTGTTACCGGGTTTACGCGATAGGCCACGACCATCGGCACCCGGGCCAGCGCGAGTTCGAGCGTGACGGTTCCCGAAGCGGCCATCGCTGCATCGGAAGCGGCAAAGGCGTCGGCCTTTTCGTCGGCTCGGTCGGAAACCACAGCGCGAATCGAGAGGCGGTCCACCGCGGCGCGAACCTGCTCCGCCACCAGGGGCAGCGTCGGGAACACTAGGATCAGGTCGCGGATACGCTCAGCCAGCATTCCGAGCGCTTGGGTGAAACTTGGCAGGAGACGGCCCACTTCACCTGGCCGGGAGCCGGGCAGGACGGCAACAACCTTTGCGCCGGAGGAAATGCCATGGGCAGCACGGAAGCGCGGTCCATTGCCCGGAGGACGTTCCGCAGCCGGATGACCGACCCAAGTTGTCGGAAGTCCGTGCGCTTCGAAAAAGGGCGGTTCGAAGGGGAACAGTACCAGCAGCCGGTGAAATAGTTCCGCAGTCGTCTTGGCACGGCCGGGCCGCCATGCCCAGACCATCGGGCCGACATATTGGACGCGCCGGGCTGTGGAACCCCTGGCGATAAGCTTTCGAGCGACGGGCTTATTGAAACCGCCGGAGTCGATGGTGACGACGACGTCCGGATCAAAGCGCTCGATGGCAGCCATTACCTCACGCCAGCGCCGGCGGATACGAAAATAGCGCGGCAGTACCTCCACCAATCCCATGACGGCCAGATCGTCATAGGGGAAAACCAGATCCATCCCCGCCGCGAACATTTCCGGCCCCCCCACGCCCGCACACATCGTATCGGGCGCCATCTGCTTCAGCGCCGCGATCAAGCCGCCGCCCAGCGAGTCACCGGAAGGTTCGCCCGCCACCAGAAATACCCGCGGCGTTTTCATCGTCACCGGCGAATTTCCGCTTTTGCCGCTACCGTCAGGCGTTCCGGGTCGATGCCCTCGACGAAGATCCCAGCAGCATCGGCACGGGCGGTCACGGCCGCGCGGTCAAGAAGGAGGGCCGATCCGGACTGGACAGCGATACCCCTCAATCCCGCTCGATGGGCGGACACGACGGTCTCCGGTCCGACCGCTGGAAGATCGACCCTCTGTTCCTGGCCCGGCTTGCAAAGCTTCACGAGCACGCCGCCCGGGCCCGGCCGCCGCAACTCTCCAGCCCGGGCAAGCATGGCATCCGTTCCTTCGACAGCCTCGACCGCCAGCACGATGCCCTGTTGGACCACCACGCTTTGACCCACATCGGCCCGGCCAAGTGCCAAAGCTACCTCGACACCCCGGTGGATGTCGGCCCAAGCGTCTTCGTCTGGAGCGACGCGTCCGGCTTGTCCGGGCGGCATGCGTGCATCCTGCCAGACCGTGTCTGCGCCGATAACGCGGAAGCCTTCTGCCTCGAACTCGCGCACGATGGCAGAGAGGAGCGAGTCGTCACCCATTGCCCGCCAGCCCACCCGGGTCAGAAACCGAGCGGTGCGGGCATCCGGCCGCAGCGACCAAAGAGAAGGGCGGGTCACGCCGCCGGCCAGCACCAAGTCCTTCGTCCCGGCATCCCGCAGTAGCCGCAGAGCCTTTCCGCCATCCCCCAATCGCACCCAGGCATGATCGAAGGGGGCGATGTATTCCGGTTCTGCCTGTCCCTCCAAGGCCAGAACAAAAACCTTGCGGCCGGACGCACTGGCTGCCCGGGCTACCTCGGCCGGAAGGCGCCCGCGCCCCGCAATGATGCCGAGAGGCTGGCCGGCGACGATGGTTGCCATATCATGCCTTGGGTGTCAGCACGCCGCGGGAGGACTGAGCGCCAATAAACTTCAGCAGGGAGCGCACGGGAGGAGAGGTGCCCAGCGCGGTCTCGACCTGCAGAAGCCGATCGGCGAACGTGCCTTCGTCCTGGAACAGAAGCTCGTAGGCCTGCCGCAAGTGATCGATGTCTTCCCGCGGGAAGCCCCTTCGGCGTAGCCCGATCAGATTCAGGCCCGAAAGGCTTGCATGGGCACCCATCACGGCTCCATAGGGGATCACGTCATGGGTCACGCCAGACATGCCGCCGATCATGGCATGAGGGCCGATCCGCACATGCTGGTGAACGGCCGAAAGCCCGCCGAAAATGGCATGATCCCCGACATGGACGTGGCCGGCCAGGGTGGCGTTGTTCGCCATAATGACGTGATCGCCGACGACGCAGTCATGGGCAATATGGGCGCCGGCCATGAGCAAGCATCCGTTTCCAAGCTTTGTCACCATTCCTCCGCCTTC
>CAYYSC010000132.1:0-1146 GCA_964474065.1 uncultured Rhodospirillales bacterium
CAGTTCGTATCCCTACGGGGCAGCGAATATCCGATGAACGAAGGCCGCATTGCCTCGTCCCGCGGCCTCGACATTCCGGTCCAGGAGTACGAAGGGGCCTTCGAGGAGAGCCACGAACCCCAATCGACGGCGCTGCATTCGCGCGTGAAAGCGGACGGCAGCAGCTATCTGGTGGGACCGCTCGCCCGCTACGCCCTGAATTTCGACCTGCTGCCTTCGGACGTGCAGGCGGCGGCGAAGGCAGCAGGGCTGCAGCCCGTCTGCCGCAATCCCTATCAGAGCCTGACGGTGCGTTTGGTGGAAGTGCTCTACGCCTTCCAGGAAGGGTTGCGCTTGGCTGATGCCTATGAGCCGCCGGACTTTTCCTCGGTGGATGTAACGCCTCAGGATGGGACGGGATGTTGGGCGACGGAGGCGCCGCGCGGTCTGCTCTATCACCGATACCATATCGGGGCCGACGGCCTGATCCGGGAGGCGAAGATTGTCCCCCCGACTTCCCAGAATCAACCCAGCATCGAAGCCGACCTGCGCGGCGTGATCGAGGCCAACCTGAGCATGACCGACGACGCGTTGCGCCATCGCTGCGAGCAGACGATCCGCAACTACGATCCCTGCATTTCCTGCGCCACGCACTTCCTGAAGCTCACCCTCGACCGGGGCGAGGGGGAACCGCGGCCATGACGGCGCTGGTGATCGGGATCGGCCATCCGGATCGGGGGGATGACGCGGTGGGGCCATTCGTTGTCTCGGCCCTGGATCATGCCGATCTGCCCGGCCTTTCGACTCTTTGCCTGCAGGGCGATCCGGCGGACCTTATGGCCGCGTGGGAGGGCAGGCGAGAGGTCGTGGTTGTGGATGCCTGCAGCAGCGGAGCGCCCTCCGGCACGGTCCATCGTTTCAATGCGGTTCAGGAGCCGTTGCCGGCGGATTTCGGCGCGGTCTCCACGCACGGCTTCGGGCTGGCCGCCGCCGTGGAACTCGCGCGGGCGATGGGCAACCTGCCAGCGTCGCTGACCGTCTATGGGATAGAGGCTTCCGACTTTGAGCCGGGCGCGCCGCTCTCGCCGGAGGTGGAATCGGCAGGACGGGCCGTCGCGGCGGAGATCGCGCACACGATCAAGGAGGAAACATGCACGAAGCAGGACT